>NZ_DASVSI010000087.1:0-52636 GCF_036388155.1 Hymenobacter sp.
CGTCCGGGACGCGGACTACAGAGTCCGCGCTACTTGTCGCGCTACATCAGGTGCCCAATGCTAAAGCCAAACGCCCCGCTAACCATTGAATTAGCGGGGCGTTTTGTTAAAAAAACTTGGGTTTCGACGTTAAAACAAGAACAGGAACACGGCAAACAGCACCACCCACAGCACATCTACAAAATGCCAGTAGGTACCTAGCAGCTTAATCTGCCGGCGGTGGTAGGGGTTGCGAATGAAAACGAGGCTGCGCACCGCGTCGCGGTCGGCGTGCAGCACCTGCAGCAGCAGGGCGAGCAACAACACCATGCCCCCCAGCAAGTGGGCGACGTGCAGCGCGGAAATCAGGTAGATGAACTGCCCGCTGCTGCTGCTGGCCTCGCCCCGAAACGGCACGCCATGCGTCATGAGCTCGCGCCAGCCCAACACCTGCAGGCCCGAAAAGATGCAGCCCAGCAACAGGGTGGCCCCCAGGCAACGACCGAGGCTGGCCAAGTCGTCGTGCTCGTACAGTCTGAGTGCTTGACCAATGGTGTAGCTACTAATAACTAGCACAATGGTACTCAACGAGAAATACCGGGGAAACGGGTGCAGGCCGGTGGGCACGCCACTGCGAATGCGGGCCGTGGCATAAGCCACCACCAGCATCAGAAACATGACGGTGATGGCTACCAGGGCCAGGTACAGCGCCACCTGCAACGGTGGCATTCGCTCCATGCGGTTGAACGGGGAAGGACGCCGCCGGGCCCCCCCCACTTGGTTTCTACGTTCGTGTTCGAAGTTCATCGGGCTACGCCAAGGGATGTCCTTACGCTAACCCATCGGGCAGAAATTAGTTGCAAAAAGCCCGTATTTGATAACGCCAGTGCGCTATCGAAAGAACGAGCCGATTTTGCCCAACACCGCGTTGAGCGTAATCTTGGGAGTCCGGTTCACGCCGAAAGTGACGTAGGTTTTGCCGGCCACGCGCAGGTCCAGCACCCAGCCCAGCTGCCGGGCCAGGTCGTTGATTTGCTGCATGGGGTCGGGCCCGGGCGGGCGCGGGGTTTTGGGCGCGCCGGGCGGCTTGGGCGGCCCGGCGGTGAGCAGGTCGAGCACCTGCTGGCTGGGCACGTTCAGGATGAGGTAGGTGCCGGCCGCGGCCAGCTGCAGGGGGTGGCCGTTCCAGCTAAGGACCAATTGGGCCTCTATTTCGAGGGTACTAGGCACCGGCTTCGGGGCCGTTGGCCGGGAGCTGGGGAGTGGTGGGCGCAGCGGCCGCGGGTTGGTCGCCCCGCGTGCGGATGCGTAAGGAGCCGTTCAGCTTCCAGGTAGCGGCGGGCGCGTTGGGATTCTGCGGGTTGGGCACTTGCAGCTCCATTTGCTCAAAAGCGCAGCTGAGCTCTACGCCGCCCGAAAGCTTGCCGAGCAGCGACGCGGCCATGTCGGCCCAGTTAGAGGAAGAAGAATCGGGCATGGTTGCTGTATAGAAAGGTGAAGCGGAGAAAGGAGAGCGTGTTTTTTGCCTCTACGAGGGGCGCAAAGTACGACCTTGCCCCCGCTAACGCAACCAAACGGCGGAGGTTGCCACCGGTTTGCGCGGCCCGCAAACTGCGTAAATTACCCCCGCTGCCTACTTAACTCATTCCCAATGCGCACCCTCGGTTCATTGTTCGCTTCCGCGGTAGCTCCCCTGCTGCTGCTTGCTCTTTCGGGGCAAGCCCAATCGGCGCCCCCCGCCGGCCCAGCAGAAGCCCCAACCTGCGACCATCCTTTCGGCTTGCGCGAGAGCCAGAACCTGGAGTACCGCTTGCTCGACGCCAAAGGCAAAGCGACCGGCACCTGGCGCTACCGCGTGCTGAAAATCAGCACCGACACATTGGGCAAAAAAAGCCGGCGGGTAGCGACCACCCGCGTCCGAATGAAGAGCGGCCTCTACGACCTGGGCAATCGCGTGAAGCAGCAGCAGGACCTCACCGTGTTCTGCCGGCGCGACACCACGTTTACCGATGGCATGGCCGAACTCAACTACGACGCCATGGATTCTTTCCGCGACCGCCTCAAGGCCTACACTCCCACTCCCATGGCTTGGCCCAACCAGCCCACCACGAGCAGTGCCCTGCCCAACGGCGGCATACTGGTACAGGTGAGCAGCTCCGCAGTGGCCATCGCCAAGGTGTCGTCCGTGGTGCGACAGCGCAAAGTGCTGGCCGGGCCAATGGCCGTCACGGTGCCCGCCGGCACTTTCACCTGCTACCAAGTGGAAAGCCAGCGCGAGTACGCCACCGCCGCCCGGGCCGACCTGGTGATGAAAAGCGGCGGCCGCACCGTGGACTACTACGACCCGGCCGTGGGCATTGTGAAAACCGAATACTACGACAAAGGCGGCAAGCTGGCCCAGACCAAGGTGCTCGCCAAGCGCTAGCGCGCTGCGGTATAGATGCGCTACAGAATCACCCAGCCGGTTTCCCCACCGGGGCCCCGCAAGAGACTGTAGCCCTCGGTTTGGCCGAGCACAGACACGGGCGTTTGGGCTGCCAACGCCCCCCGCGCCGGGGCGGCCGTGAACGGCTGGCCCAGCAGCTCTACCGCGGTGGGCAGCACCAATTGGCGCAGCGGCGCGCCACTGGCCCGCACCACGCCCTGGGCCGGCACGTACCCCTCCTGCCCCGTGGGCGTTTGGACCCGAAGCGAAGTGCCCTGCTGGCCCACTACCAGCAGCGGCAGCTGCTTGGGCAGCTTGGCAATGGCTGGCGCGGGGCGCTTTTTGTCCGCGGTTGGGGTGGGGCGCAGGTCGGTGGCGGCGCGCAGGCGCACAAACTCGCCCCGTTGGTCGGGGCCGTTGGGGAGGGCGGCCGCGGGGTCCGTCCGACGCACGAAGGGGAACGGGTCGACGGCTCCCCGGCCGCTCCGGTAAATGCCAAAATGCAAGTGCGGCACGGTGGTGCGCGCGTTGCCGGTGTTGCCCACCAGGCCCAGCGTGTCGCCGGCCCGCACCTGTTGGCCCGCACTCACCAATTGCTTGTCCAAATGAGCGTAGTAGAGGTGGCTGCCGTGCTTGGTGTCGGCCAGCCACACCACCCGGCCGCCGATGGGCGTTTCGCCGGTTCGGGTCACGAAGCCGTCGGTGGCCGCAATGGCGGGGGTGCCCCGTTGGGCGAAAATGTCAATGCCCTCGTGCTGCCGGGCGCCGGCGTCGCGCGCGGCGCCCCAGAAGCTGCCCACCGCCGCGTCGGTGCGTCCCAGCACCGGAAACACGCTCAGGCTGGGCTCGCGGCTTACGCGCAAGGTGTAGCGCCCGGCGGCCAGCAGCTCGGGCTGCACGCGGAGCAGGTGCTGCCCGTCGTCCTCGGCCCGGTAGCGGAAGTCAACGGCCAGGGTATCGGCGCTGGCCACCGGCGCGGCGGCCTGGCCGGGCACCACCTCAAAAGCATCCAGAAAAACCCGCACGGCCGCCCCTGCCCCCAGCGCCAGGCTGACGTGGATTTGCTCGCCGGCGCGCACGTTGTAGCGGTAGCTGGTGGCGGTGGGGCGCTCGGGCCGCAGGTAGCCCGTTTCGGCAAAGGGCAGGGTTACCACCAGGGAGTCGCGCAAGGCCTGGTCGGCGGCCTGCAGCCAGGCCCGGCCGGCGGGGCGAGTATCCAGCCCAGCTTGTTTTAGTTGGCGGGCGTACGCTTGGTGAGGCGTCGACTTTTGAAAAATTGCTTGCAGCGTCTGCTGTTTGCTACAGCCGCCAAGACCGAGCAAGCCGGCGGCCAGCAACATCCAACCAAATCCTGAGAGCGGCCGGGTAGTCAGCCGCTGAATGCGAGAGTCCGTGGTGAAAGGCATACCCGGCAAACAGCGGCGCGGGAGTCGTAGTTCGGCATGGGGCGCGGCCGCCTCCACGGGCCTGAACCGCGCTGCTACCTTTACGCCCGATTCCGCCCCTCACTCCTTCCCCCATGAAGCTTATCGAATGCCCGCGCGACGCCATGCAGGGCCTGACCGATTTCATTCCAACGGCCACCAAAACGGCTTACCTCAACGCCTTGCTGCAAGTGGGGTTCGACACGCTGGACTTTGGCTCCTTTGTGTCGCCGAAAGCCATTCCGCAATTGCGTGACACCGCCGAAGTATTGACAGGCCTAGATTTGACGAACACCACCACGAAACTGCTGGCCATTGTGGCCAACCGGCGCGGGGCCGAAACGGCCCTTGAGCACCCCGAAATCAGCTACCTGGGCTTTCCCTTGTCGGTGTCGGAAACCTTCCAGCGTCGCAACACCAACCAGTCGACCGCCGAAGCGCTGGCCGACGTGGCCGCCATGCACGAGCTGTGCGAGCAGCGCGGCAAAACCCTGGTCACCTACCTGTCGATGGGCTTTGGCAACCCCTACGGCGATGCCTGGAGTCCGGAAATCGTGACGGAGTTTACCCAGCAGCTAGCGGCGCTGGGCATCCGCATTGTGGCGCTTTCGGATACCATCGGCGCGTCATCCCAGGCCACTATCGCGCCCTTGTTTTCGGCCCTGATTCCGGCGTATCCGGCCATCGAGTTTGGGGCGCATCTGCACACCACTCCTACCACCTGGCACGAAAAAGTATCGGCCGCCTACCAGGCCGGCTGCCGCCGCTTCGATGGCGCCATTGGCGGCATTGGCGGCTGCCCCATGGCCGCCGACGAGCTTACCGGCAACATGGCCACCGAAAACCTGCTGGCCTTCCTGGCGGAAAACGGGCAGCCCTCGGGACTGAATTTGGAGGCCTTTGCCCGGGCGCGGGAGGCGGCGGCCGGCGTGTTTGCTTTTCACTAAGTCATCGCTGCCATGCCTACTTCCGTCGATATTTTCATCCCTTGCTTTGTCGACCAGCTGTACCCCGCCACGGCCCTCAACATGGTGAAAGTGCTGGAGCGCGTTGGGGTGCAAGTGCACTACAACGCGGCCCAAACCTGCTGCGGCCAGCCCGCCTACAATGCCGGCTACGCCTTCCAGAGCCGCACGGTGGCCGAGAAATTCCTTGTAGATTTTGAGGCCCCGGCTACGGAGGCGCGCTACGTGGTGAGCCCCTCAGCGTCCTGCGTGGGCATGGTGCGCAACAGCTACACCGAGCTGTTTGCGGGCACCTCCCAAGAGAGCAAATGCCGCGGGGTGCAGGGCCGCACCTATGAGTTCACCGAGTTTTTGGTGGATGTGCTGGGGGTGAGCGCCATACCCGGCGCGCAGTTGGCAGGCAAGTACACTTACCACGACTCCTGCTCGGCCTTGCGGGAGTGCGGCATTCGGGCGGCGCCGCGCCAGCTGCTCGACGGCGTGGCCGGCCTGCAACGCCTGGAAATGGCCGAAACCACCACCTGCTGCGGGTTCGGCGGTACGTTCGCCGTCAAGTTCGAAGCCATTTCGGTGGCCATGGCGCAGCAAAAGGTTGAGCACGCCCTCGACACCGGCGCCGACTACATTGTGAGCACCGACGTGAGTTGCCTTATGCACCTGGAAGCATACATCAACAAGGAAAAGCTGCCACTCAAATGCCTGCACGTGGCCGACGTGTTGGCCAGCGGCTGGTAAGCCGGCGCAAACGCATGGCCGCTCATCGCAGGCTTTTCGCGCTAGCCGAGCCCGCCTGCCTGAGTACCCCGAAATTTTATTTCGGCCCCGTTGAATAGTCGTAAGCAATTCGTTCAACCGGGCCGAAATAAAATTTCGGGGTACTTATTTACCCAAGCCGTTTTCAGGGGCCATCTTGCCGGACAAAAACCTCCCACTAGCTGATTTACCGTTCAGTGCAATACTATTACTCCGGTCGTCTTTCGCAGCACCTGCTGTGGCTGGCCTGCTTGGCGGGCGCAGCCGGCCTGTTGGCCGCGCGGGCGCTGGTGGCGCTGGCCCCGGTGGTGGGCGTGCTGGCCGCACTGGCTAACCCCAACGTGCGGCGCGACTGGCCCCAGTACCTGCGCAACGGCGCGGCCATGCGCGCGGCGGCCGTGGTGGTTTTTTTGCTGCTGAGCGGGCTGTACACCAGCGAGTGGGCCACCTGGCGACACGAGCTGTTCCGGAACCTGCCCTGGCTGGGGGTGCCGCTGGCTTTCACGCTGGCCGTGCCACTCACGGCGCGGCAGCGCCTGGCGGTGGGCTACCTGTTTGTGCTGGGCACTGCGGCCGTGGGGCTGGCTACGCTGGGCCAATACCTGATGGACCCCGCAACGGCCAACGAGGCCATTGGGGTGGGCAGAACATGGGGGCCATCACCCTCATCTTTCATATTTCCTTCGGCGTAATGCTGGCATCGGCTTGCTTCTGGGGCCTGTTGCTGCGCCGAAGTTCCTTGGTGGGACCGGTTGGGCGGGCCTTGCTGTTGGGCGCAGCCGTGGCAGCAGCCCTTACGCTGCACGTGCTGGCCTACCGCACGGGCCTGCTGGTGTTTTACGTAGGGCTGCTGGCTTACGCGGTGCGCCAATTACTGCAGAAGCACGTGGCCGCCGGCTTGGGGCTGGCGCCGTGGGTGGCGTACCGCTCGCTGGGGTCGGTGCGGCAACGGGTGGGCGCCACCCTGTGGGATGTGCAGCAATTCACGCTCGGCCACGACATCAACGACTATTCCCTGGCCCGCCGCTTGGCAGCAATAGAAACCGCCCGCAACGTCATCGGCCAGCACCGGCTGCTGGGCGTGGGCCCGGCCGACGCCCACGCCGCCATGATGGAGCAATACGCCTGGAAAGATTTTGGTCTGCGGCCCGCCAACCGCGTGGAAGTGCACAACCAGTACCTGCGCGCCATGCTTGGCGGCGGGTTGGTGGGCCTGACCCTGCTGCTGGCGGTGCTGTTCTGGCCCCTAACCAAGCCTTGGGCGCGGCGCAACCCGGCTCTGGTCTTTTTCATCCTGCTGCAAGCCACCGTCATGCTGGTAGACGCCGTCCTGGAAATGCAGATTGGCCTCAACCTGTTTGTGTTCGGCTACGGCTACCTGGTGGTGGCGGGGGAAAGGCAATGGCAAACTTCTGCTTCTGGGCAAAACGGGGCAGCGAGCCCACTCGCCTCTCCTTTGGCAAAGCAAGAGTTGGCCCGACCACTGTAGGGCGCTACCCAAGCTCAGCCGCTGCTTACAGAGATTTCCGGATTCGGTCTTTCAGCCCGGGCGTGGCTTCGAGCAGGGGGAGCCGCACGGCCGCGCCGCACACGCCCAGCGCCTCCAGGGCAGCTTTTACGCCCACGGGGTTGCTCTCCTCGTACATGAGGGGGTTGAGTGGCAACAGGCGAAACAGTTCTTCGCGCGACGCGGCAAAATCGCCGGCCAGCGCGGCGCGGGTCATGTCGGCGAAGCGTTTGGGGAAGGCATTGGCCAGCACCGAAATGATGCCTTCAGCGCCGCAGGCCACGAGCGCAGGCGTAAGCACGTCGTCGCCCGAGAGCAAAAGAAAATCTTTGGGCTTGCGGGCGGCAATGTTCAGGCACTGCTCCATGAGGCCGCTGGCTTCCTTGATGCCGATGATGTTGGGGTGCTGGGCCAGGCGCAGCGTGGTTTCGGCCGTGACGTTGGACGCCGTGCGGCCGGGTACGTTGTACAGAATCAGGGGCACGGGGCTGGCGTCGGCCAGGCGCAGGTAATGGGCTATCAGGCCGGCCTGACTGGGCTTGTTGTACGCCGGGCTGGCCGAGAGCACGGCCGCAATGCCGTGCAAATCCGTGGTTCGGAGCAGTTCTTCGGCGGCGGCCGTGTCGTTGCTCCCAATGCCGTACACGAGGGGCACGCGGCCGGCCACGTGCCCCTTGGCCACGCGCAGCAGCTCGGTTTTTTCGGCGGCCGTGGTTGTTGGCGACTCGCCGGTGGTGCCGTTCACCACGAGGTATTCCACCCCGCCTTCGATGCAGAAATCAAGCAGGCGCCGCCAGCCCGGGTAGTCCACCGCGAAGTCGGAAGTAAACGGAGTGACCAGGGCCACCCCCGTGCCGTGAAACTGCGCAAGGTGGGAATTAGTGTTGTTCATGCCGGGCTTTGGGAAGTAGTTTTGTGCAAAGGTAGGGGCGCGTCGCACGCGCCCGGCGGCCATTGCCGGTTGCCACGCCCGTTTTTTTCGCCGCCCCATCCGGCGGACGCGTGCGACGCGGCCCTGTTTCCATGAAATTCTCTTCTGCTTCCCTCCTGCTGGCGGGCCTTGTGTTGGCCGCTTGCGACACCAAAGTTGCCACCACCGGCGAAACGGCCACCAGCTCCGCCACCGTCGAGGCCGTGGACCCGGCCGCCGCCGAAACCTCCGGCACCCGCGCCACCTCCGACGACGAGGCCAACGCCGCGCCCGCCCCCGACCCCCGCACCATCCCGGCCGCCAAAGCCAGCGACGCGGCCGCTATTCTGGCCCGGCCGCAGGTGCCCATTTTGTGCTACCACCAAGTGCGCGACTGGACCGGGCGCGACTCCAAAGGCGCCAAGGACTACATCGTGCCGGTGGCGCAGTTCAAGGCCCAGATTAAGATGCTGGCCGACTCGGGCTACCACACCATTTCGCCCGACCAGCTCTACGCCTACATGACCACCGGCGCCAAGTTGCCGAGCAAGCCCATCATGCTCACCTTCGACGACACGGACCTCGACCAGTACACCGTGGCCCGCCCCACGTTGGACCAGTACGGCTTCAAGGCCATGTACTTCGTGATGACCGTGAGCCTGGGCCGCCCCCGCTACATGACCAAGGCCATGGTGAAGCAGCTGTCCGACGAAGGCAACGTCATCGGTTCGCACACCTGGGACCACCACAACGTGAAGAAGTACCAGGGCGAAGACTGGGTGACGCAAATCGAGAAGCCCACCAAAACCCTGGAAGAAATCACGGGCAAGAAAATCACCTACTTCGCCTACCCCTTCGGCCTCTGGAACCCCCAGGCCTTCCCCGAGCTCAAGAAGCGCGGCTTCGTGGCCGCCTTCTCGCTGGCCGAAAAGCGCGACCAAACCGACCCGCTGTTCACCATCCGCCGCATCATTGCCAGCGGCTACTGGACGCCCCGCACCCTGCACAACAGCATTGTACAGTCGTTCTAAACGAACTGCGTGTGGTTTCGCTGGTAAACCAATCTGCCCTAAAACGGGAAATAGCCTGGCTACTCGGTAGCTGGGCTATTTCTTTTTTGCTGCTGGCCGCTGTAGAAGCTGTTTCGCAAGTAGGCGCCGCCCGGTCCGACGCCTTAGGCGTCCGACCGGTTGCTGGTTGGGCTTTCGGGTGATTGTGCGACCAACAACCGGTCGGACGCCTACGGCGTCGGACCGGCCCATATACCGTCTTCAGAGCTGAGCTTAGCTTCGAATACCTGGCGCAGCCCGAGCTGGAAATCCAACTGCACAACACCTACTTCGTGTCTGAGCCTTAAGCAATTACCACACTCTTGTTTATGGTGCTGTCGTTGCCAACCTTCTTCTTGCGAGCTTTGGTGGCCAACTTCCGCCGGCGCGCAACCAATTGGGCACTGGGCGCGGTGCTGGTGCCCTGGGTACTACTTGGCCTGGCCTTGTTAGCGAGGTTTCTTATTTGGCACCCACGCGGGTAGCTTCCCCAACGCTACTTCGCGCCTGCCGCCTTCAAAGCAGAATAGCCGCCAGCGTTGATGACGTTCAGAATGCCCTGTTGCTGCATGAGGGCCGCGGCTTGGCCGCTGCGGTTGCCGGTGGCGCAATACAGCACGTAGCGCTTGGCGGGACTAAGCTTGGCCAATTGCTGCGCAAAATCAGCGGCGCGGAAATTGAGGTTTTGGGCATTGTTGAAGTGGCCCCCTGCGTACTCCTCGGGCGTGCGCACGTCGAGCACCGTCACTTGCGGGTCGGCGAGGTGCTGTACTGCGCTGGCAATGTCAATGGCTGCCACTGCCGAGGGCGCGGCCGGAGCCGTGCTGCCCGTCGTGGCCTTGGCGCTGGGCACTTGGTGCACCACCACCACAAACGGGTAGTCGCCTTTCATCTGGCTGTAAACGGTGGCTTCGAAGTCGGGCGCTTGAAAACGCACCGCCTCGCAGCCGGGGCACGTAACGGGCTGGGCGGTGAGTTTACGGCTTTTTAGCTCGCTGCGCAGTTGCCGGATGCAGGCCGCCTGCGTGGTTTTCAGCACCACGTCCTGCCCGGGGCGTTGGGGCCGCACGGTGAGCTTTGTGGCGGGCACGGCCCCGCCATCCGGCGCGGGCCACGACCAAAATGCCTCGCGCGAAGCCGGCGTCGAGCTTTGGAATTTCCACTCGGCGGGCAGCAGCTTGGTGACCGCCGCGGTGCTGGTGGCCGCGCTCGGGTCGGCCCCAATGGCAAGCAGACTGGAAAGCTCCAGGCATTGGGCCTGCACGGACGACGCGGCTACTCCTTTCCAAAGAAGCAGCAAGAGCACGACTAGAATTTTCATGAGTGGGAACAAGAGGTCAAATATCGGGATTTCAGTCGATAGACAAAAATATTGCCGATTTATTGCAAGCTCTTTCCCGCACGCCCCGCTCCTGTTTTCTTAGAACAAGTTTCCTTGCTCGCCAGGCCCGGCAGCGGCGGGCCCCTCGCTGGCAGCTTCGGCTGCCGGCGCTTCGCCGGGAGTGGGCAGCAGGGCCATCAATTCGGTTTCGGAGATAATCGGCACTTTGAAACCCAGGGCTTTTTCTCGCTTCGCCGGTCCCATGTTGTCGCCGGCTACCAGGTAGCTCAGCTTTTTGCTGATTGACCCCGTGATTTTGCCGCCGTTGGAGACGATGAGCTGCTGCAATTCTTCCCGGCTGTGGTGCTCAAACACGCCCGAGATGACAAACGTGAGGCCCACCAGCCGGTCCGAAGCGGGCACAGGCGCTTCGCCGGTCACGGCCAGTTGCACGCCCGCCGCTTGCAAACGCGCAATCAGGGTGCGGTTTTCGGGTTGTTGAAACCAGTGGGCAGCGGCCACGGCTATCACCCCGCCCACTTCGGGCACGGCCGCCATTTCTTCGGCCGAGGCGGCCATCATCGCCTCAAT
The DNA here is from genome assembly GCF_036388155.1 of Hymenobacter sp. Classification (NCBI taxonomy): domain Bacteria; kingdom Pseudomonadati; phylum Bacteroidota; class Cytophagia; order Cytophagales; family Hymenobacteraceae; genus Hymenobacter; species Hymenobacter sp. The sequence goes on from NZ_DASVSI010000087.1 coordinate 10,925, forward strand.
GCTGCGGTAGTGCGCGGCCAGTTTCTGGGCCACGGTTTCGCCCACGTAGCGAATGCCCAGGCCAAACAGCACCCGCGGAAACGGCACCTGTTTGCTGGCCTCAATGCCGGCAATGAGGTTGTCGATGCTTTTGGCACCGAGGCGTTCCAGCGTCACCAACTCCGGGCGGCGCGCGGGCAGGTCGTAAATGTCGGCCGGGGTGTTCACGAGGCCCAGGTCAAAAAAGCGGCCCACGGTTTCGGCACCCAAGCCGTCAATATTCAGCGCCTTGCGCGACACATAGTGCTCCAGCCGGGCCTTCAATTGCGGCGGACAGCCCCGCTCGTTGGGGCACCGGAAATGAGCCTCGCCCTCCGGCCGTACCAGCTGCGTGCCACACGCCGGGCAGGCGGTGGGGTACTGAATCGGGACGGCTTCGGCGGGCCGGGCGCTAAAGTCAACCCCCGTGATTTTGGGGATAATTTCGCCGCCTTTCTCCACGTACACCATGTCGCCCAGGCGCAGGTCGAGCAGGCCAATTTGGTTGGCGTTGTGCAGGGTGGCGCGCTTCACCACGGTGCCGGCCAGCGGCACAGGCGTGAGCATGGCCACCGGCGTGACGGCCCCTGTGCGGCCCACGTTGTATATCACCTCGTTGAGGCGGGTGCGGGCTGCCTCGGCCGGGTACTTGTAGGCGATGGCCCAGCGGGGACTTTTGGCGGTGTAGCCCAGCTGGTCCTGCTGCCGCAAGTTGTCAACTTTGATGACGATGCCGTCGGTGGCCACCGGCAGGTCGAAGCGCTTTTTGGCCCAGTGATGCACAAACTCCAACACTTCTTCGATGTTGGAAGCGCACCGCCAGGTGTCCGACACCGGCAGGCCGTAGCGGCTCAGGGCCTCCAAGGCGGCGCTGTGGCTGGGAAAGTGCCGGCCCGGCGTGAGCAGCGAGTAGGCGTAGAAGCGCAGCTTGCGCGCCGCCACCAGGGCAGAATCCTGCAGCTTGAGCGTGCCGCTGGCCGCGTTGCGTGGGTTGGCCAGCAGCGCCTCGCCGTTCTGCTCCCGCTCGGCATTGAGCTCGGCAAACACCGGCAGCGGCATAAAGACTTCGCCCCGCACCTCAAAGTCGTCGGGCTGGTCGGTGCCGGCGCGCAGGGCCAGCGGCAGCGTTTTGATGGTGCGCACGTTGGGGGTCACCACGTCGCCGCGGGTGCCGTCGCCACGGGTCACGCCCTGGGTGAGCTGGCCGTGCTCGTAGCGCAGGCTCATGGCCACGCCGTCGAATTTAAGCTCGCACACGTAGCTGAAGGGCGCGCCTTCGAGGCCGCGCTGCACCCGCTCGTCAAACTCCCGCAGGTCGTCTTCGGAGTAGGTATTGCCCAGGCTGAGCATGGGGTAGCGGTGCACCGCCGTCGGGAATTGCTTGGTGATGGTGCCGCCCACGCGCCGGGTGGGCGAGTTGGGCAGGGCCAGGTCCGGGTATTCGGTTTCCAGCGTTTGCAGCTCGGCCAGCATCTGGTCAAATTCCTGGTCCGACACCTCCGACGTGTCGAGCTGGTAATACTGGTGGTTGAGGTGGTGCAGGCGCTCGGTGAGGGCAAGGATGCGTTGCTGAACGGCGGAAATATCGGGCATGGGTGGGGCGCGGGAAGCCGCAGAAGAATTCGATGGAACTGGTAGCGCAAGCTACGACGCCCACGAAAAACGAGGTAATAACCGAAAAAGGCCGCCTCGAAGGGCGGCCTTTTAGTGCTTTAGCAGTCAGGCAGAAATGGCTAGTCGCGCACGATTACGCCATCCGCCAAAAAGGTGAGCTGCTGCTCGTCCTGCGTGATGGCGGCCACTTCCTGGTCGGACTTGCCGGCGTCTTTGGCGTAGTGTTGCAGGTCCTCTTTGGGCACCGTGCTGCGGTGGGCCCAGCCGCTCACCACTACGTTGTGGCCGCTGAGGTCTTTGGGCACAAAAAAGGCGTAGTCACGGAAGCGCACGCGCATTTCTTTGCCATCGGCGGTGGGCAAGGTCATCCAGCAGCCTTTGGCCTGGCACACGGCCGAGGCCTTGCCTACCAGCTTTACCTGGGCCGAATCGCGCCCGCCCAACGCGGTGTTGATGGCACTCACGGGCAGGGCGCCTTCGGGGCTGAACGCGGCGCCGTAGGTCTGGCCGGGCGCGGGCGGCGCAATCATGGTGCTGGAGTTGTTTTCGGCTTCTTCTTCGGTGGTGCGCTTTTCTTCCGAGCCGGGCGGCACTTCAGAATTATGCCCGTTCACTTCCTGCTGGCCTTCGCTCACGGGCAGCACGGGGTTGATGGGTGCCGAAGGCACCAAGCGGATGTACGCCAGAATGACGGCGAGAACGATGACAAACGAAACAAAAAACTTCATGACGCGAGGGCAAAAGGGGTGGCTGGTAAAAAGTAGTAACCGACGTTATCTACGCGGGGGCGCTGCTATTGGCTGAGGACGACGGCTTTGCCCAGCTTGCGGGCGTAGGTCAGGCGGCGCTCCACGCCGTTGGCCACGGCGTAGTCGAAGCCCACGGCGTTGGGGTCTTCCCGCAAGGCTGCCCAGGTTTTGGCGTCCACTTCGGCGGGCTGCTCGGTGCCGGCGGGCACGGCGGGCTGCATGAAATGCGCATCGGCAAAGAAGTTGTTCATGCCCTGCAAAATGGCGATTTCCTTGTCGCGCACGCTCGCCGACTGGGGGTCGTTCAGCGCCTTTTCGCTGAGCAGGGCCCGGGCGGGCATCACCTCGTGGCGCAGGGTGTCGCCGGTGCTGCTCGTCACAATCAGGTGGGCCTGCGCGGTGAGCACGCGCGGGCCCCGCAACTGCAGAATGAAGTTATCGGGCTTAACGGGGTCAGAGAAAGGATGCCTTACGCTCACGGTATTCAGCACGGTTTTGCTGCTCACGCGGTTGCGCTCGCCCGCTGCCGGGGGGCGGTAAGTGGTGCGGGGGTCAACGGTAGAGGTATTTACTTCGCGCTCGGTGCTGACGCACGAAGCGAGCTGCCCCGCCATGCCGGCGGCCAGCAGGAATAAGCCAGTAAGTTTGAGTGATGGGGTTTTCATAAGTTGAAAGAAGGCCGCGCTGAGTGGGAAGCGCGTGCGAAGGTAAGGTGGGAAAAGATGGCCAAAGGCTTTCCTTGGAACCAAAATCGAGCCAGCCATTTGCCAACGGGAAGTTTACGGCAACGCCTCGACAATGGGTTTCCGAAGGCCATCAAACCGGATGGTTAGAACAGTCCGATTTCTAGCCCTACCACCCACCGCGGCAGGTCGGGCCACTGCTCGTAGCCCGGCCCAAACACCGACGAAAGCCGGTAGCGCCCCGTAAGCGCATAGCGGTCGACGCCCAGCCGGGCTCCCACCCCGCTGGTCCAGCGGCGCAGGTAGGGCAGCCCGTGCTCGGTGGTCTCTACCGACCCAATGCCTGGGCCGGGCTCGTCTTCGGTGGCGTGGTTGGTGGCGGCCACCCAGCCCCCACCGGCCAGCAGGTCCAAGTAGCGGCCCACGCTATTGCCGCGGCGGCCGGCATTCAGGCGCACGCTGACTTCAGAGTAGAGCTGGTGCAGGCCCAGGCTTTCGCGCCGGTGCAAGGCAGGGCTGGGCACCAGTTTGGTGGGGTTTTGTGACAGCTGGTAGCGCAAATAGCCGTAGCCCAGGTCCAGGTTCAAGGCCAGCGCCTGGCTGAACCGAAACTTGAGGCGCCCGCCCACGCGCAGCTCCGCCGAGCGCAAGCCATGGTCGAGCTCCGCGCCCTGGCCGGCGGCCCCCGCGAGCAAGCCGTAGCTCACGTACGCGTGGCCAAAGTATCGCCGGTTGGGCCCAAACTTGTTTTTCACGGTGTCCTCGGCCACGTTGGCCTTCACCAGCACTTGCTGCGCCTGCCCCAGCAGCGGCGCACATACCAGCAGCCCCAGAGCAGAGGCGCGCCGCCGGCAGCTGCGCGTGGCCACTGCTTCTCGCAACATCTTCGGCCCTAAATACTTCAGAAGCAGTGTTCTCATTCCGAATAGGTGCCGGTGTAGCCTTTGAAATGCACTCGGAGCACGTCGCCGCCGCGCAGCAGCCGGCGCGGCACCTGCACCACCAGCCGCTGCGTAACGGCGCGGGTTTCGTAGCGCCGCAGCACGCCCCGGCGGTCGGCCAGGTTCCAGTACAAATAAGCGGGGTAGTTGGGCTCCGGCAACGGCGCCAACGGGGCGTTGCCCGTGGGCGAAGGCTGCTCGCGGCCCACGGGCGGCACCGGCGCACCGGCGGGAGCTTTGGCGTCGCTCACAGGGGCGGGGGGCAACACGGCTTCGCTTTGGTCGGCCATTAAAGGCAGGATTTCGGCGGGCCGAATGGCGGCTTCGCTGCGTATTACGACGGCCACCAGGCTGTCGTGCGGCACAAAGTCGAAGGTGGGCACCGGATTTTCCGCTGGCTTGGTGGGCGCCGCAAAATGGCGGAAGCGCGGCCGGCCAAACCCGTGGGCATAATCGAAATACGGGTAGAGCTCGGCTGATTTTTCCAGGCCCTGGAACACCTGCATGGCCGTCAGGCTGCGGTTTTTTTGCCACACGCAAGCCGCCAACCCCGCCACCAGCGGCGCCGAAAAAGACGTTCCTTCCAGCCGCTCGTAGTCGGTGGGCGTGGTAGTCAGCACCACGCCGAAGGCGGCCAGATTGGGCTTGGGCCGGCGGTCGGCCGTGGGGCCGTAGGAGCTGAAGTCGACGTGCAGGCCGGTTTCGGGGTCAACGCCGCCCACGGCCAGCACGGAGTCCGCGTCGGCAGGCGTGCCGATGCGCACCCAGTCGTTGTCGCCGTCGTTGCCGGCGGCGCTCACCACCAGCAGGCCCTTGCGCGCCGCCAGGTTGGCGGCCCGCGATATCAGGCTGAGGCGGCCGTTCATCTGCTCGGGGAAATAGCGCTGCTCGGTGTAAGCCAAGGAAGAATTGATGATGTCGGCCCCCAGCCGGTCGGCCCATTCCACGGCGGCCAGCCAGGCTTCTTCCTCGGCGTAGCGCTCCCGGTGCAGCTGCTCGGTGCGGGCCAGCAAGTACTCGGCCCCCGGCGCCAGGCCCAGGGCGGGGCCCGGCGTGCCTCCAGGGCCGGCGGGCAGGCGGCCGGCCAGGCAACCCATTACTTCGGTGCCGTGGCTGCCGGTGTGGTACACGTCGTCGCGGTTGCGCAGGAAATCGTGCGTGGCCACCACTCGCTTGCTGGCCAGGAGCTCCTGAAAAGCCGGGTGGGTGGGCATGCCCCGAAAGCCGACGTCGAACACGGCGATGCGCAGGCCGCGGCCATCAAGCCCGGCTGCGCGCAGCGCCGGACCGTCGAGGTGCGCGGTTTGGCGCCGGGCCAGCAGGTAGTCGTTGGCCGAAATGGAGCCCGGTTCAGGCGCCACACCCTCCTCGGCTGAGGATTTTTCGTGGCTGGCCACTTCTACCCGGCGCGCGGGCCACGCTTCCACCCGCAGAACCCCGGGAATGGCTTGCAGCAACGCCGCTTGCGCGGGCGTGGCCCGGCACGCAACCGCATTAAACCACCGGCTTACCAAGGTCACGGTGTCCACCGCAGCGGCAACGGCGGCCACGTATTCGGCCCGCACCGGCAAATCAGTGCCTTCGAAAGCCGGCAGGTGCTGGCGTTGGCGCCGGGCTTGCGCCGCCGGGGTGAAGTAGCCGGCGGGGTCAAACGGCGCGCTGCTTTTGTCGCGGAATGTTACCCAATAGCGACTGGTGCCTTCCCGCGGCAGGACTTGGGCCCCGGCCGGCTGCGCAAGCCCCAGCCAGCTTCCCACTCCCCACAAAAGACACACCAGAAGCTTCATCAAATTCAAATAAGCTAGCCTTGGTTGTCAGTTGTCAGTTGTCAGTTGTCAGGGTTATGACAACCTCCTTATGAGCCATCAGCTATGCGCTATCAGCAACTGACAACCAGCAACTGACAACTGACAACTAGCAACTACCAACTTAGAGGCCGTACTTGCTGAGCAGGTAAATGAGGGACGCCATGCCGGCGCCGCCCAGCTCCAGCTCGCGCTTGTGCACCTTGTCGAAGGTGTCGGCGGCGGTGTGGTGCAGGTCGAAGTAGCGTTGCGAGTCGCCGTCGTAGCCAATCAGGGCTTTGGGGCGAACGGTGGCTTTTAGGGGCTCGATGTCGGTGCCGCCGTGGCCCGGCGTCAGGGCGTCGACGTGGTAGGGACGCAACAGGGGGCTCCACTTGGCCATTTTGGCCAGGGTGCCGGCTTCGCTGTCTACGTTGAAGCCGCGGGGCGTAAAGCCGCCGCCATCCGACTCAATGGCCGCTACGTGGGTTTCTTTGTTCAGGGCCGCCAGGCGCGCGTACTCCTGCCCGCCGCGGGCGCCGTTTTCTTCGTTCATAAACAGCACGGCGCGCACCGTGCGCTCGGGCCGGAAGCCCGTGGCGCGCAACAAGCGCAGGGCCTCCATGCTTTGCACACAGCCCGTACCGTCGTCGTGGGCGCCTTGGGCCAGGTCCCAGGAGTCGAGGTGGCCCCCCACGGTGATGATTTCCTCCGGGAATTTGCTGCCCTTGATTTCACCTACCACGTTGTAGCTCTTCTCGTCGGGCAGGGTCTGGCATTCCATTTCCAGCTCGAACTGCAGGTCGTTGTTGGCCTTCAGCAGCAGGCTGAGCTGGTCGGCCGCGTTGGTGCTAAGGGCCGCGGCGGGCACTTTGGGCACGGCGGGGTCATAGCTCATGGTGCCCGTGTGCGGGTAGTCGTCGCGGGAACTGGTCAGCGAGCGCACGAGGGCACCCACGGCGCCGCGCTTCGAAGCCTCAATGGCCCCGGTGCGGCGCTGGTCGCCGGCGCGGCCATAGGCCACGCCTGGCTCAATCAGGGCGTCGTCGAACGGCCGGTTGAAGAACACGAACTTGCCCTTCACGGCGGCTTCGGGCAATTGGCGCAGCTCGTCCATGCTCTTCACTTCCACCACGCCGGCCTTCAGCTTGCCGTTGGTGCCAATGGAGCCGCCCAGGGCGCACACCGGCACTTTGATTTCCTTGCCCTTGTTGCCCACAATCTCGCCTTTCTCCTTGGCACCCCGCACCCAGTGCGGCACCATCACCTCCTGCAAATACACGCGGTCGAAGCCGGCTTTCTCCATGGTGGCCTTGCCCCACTCCACGGCCTGCTGGGCCTGGGGCGAGCCCGACAAGCGCGGCCCAATGGTGGTGGTGAGGTAGCGCAGGTTTTCGTAGCTCTGGCCGCGCAACAGGGCCTCGTCGTAGATTTTGCGCAGCGCCAACGAGTCGGTGCGGTACGCTGCCAGCTCCGCGGCTTTGTCAACTTTGGCAGGTTTGGGGGCGCGTTGGGCAGACGCCGCGGAAGCGGCCCCGGCCAGCAGCGTCGCGGCCAAAGCCGCGCGGCGGCCCCAGGCAGCAGAACGAATCAGGTTCATAGGAAAGCAGAAAGTGAACCCCTTTTGGGGGGCTTAGCGGCGAAAGTAAGCGGCAGCCGCGGCTTACTTCATGGGCGTGGCCTGGGCGCTGGGCTTGGCCGCGGCTTTGCCCTTGCGCTCGGCACCGTAGCCGCGCACGTCCACCGTGGGCGTGGCACCGTCCACGAGGCGCACCGTGAACAGGTAGTCGTACTCATTGTCAGCAATTTCCTCCACGGGCCGGGTGGCACCGAAGTCGTCAATGAAAGGCAACAAGGTGTTGGAATGGCCCACCACAACCACCGTTTTGCCGTGGTATTCTTTCTCGATGCGGTCGGCCAGGTCGTGCCCACGGCGGGGGTCGTATACCTGGGGCTCAAGTTTGAGGGCTTCGGCCAGCGGCGCCACCGTGGTGCGGGTGCGCTTGGTGTCGGTGGTGAAAATGGCCACGGGGCCGCGTTTTACCAGCGTTTGGCGCAGGGCCAGGGCCCGGGCGGCGCCCGCGGGCGAAAGCGCAGGGTCGGCGGGGTTAGCGGTGTCTTTTTCGGCGTGCCGCACCAGGTAAATGGTGGTTACCGGCGGCTTCACCTTGGTTTTGGCCTTGGGCTGCGCCTGGGCGCTGGCCGTGGCGGGACTTGCCAGCGCGGCCACAAAAGCCACCGCCGCCAGCCAGAGAGATACACGTGCGTTCATAGGTATATTGGGTTGCAAAGAGCAGAGCGTTGGTGCAGCAAATTACGCCACGGGCGGCAAACGCCGGCCGCGAAAAAACCAGTCCTTCACCTGACCTTCAGCCAAGATGCAGTACTGTTGCGGCTGCAACTTGCCACTCACCAACTGATTTCCCCATGCACGTCCTGCTCATCGAAGACGAAAAAAGCCTCCACCAGGAAATGCGCCTGTTTTTGGTGCAAGCCAAATACCTGGTCGATTCGGCTTACACCTACGCCGAAGCTTCGGAGAAACTCTTTGTTAGCAGTTATGATTTCGTGCTCCTCGACCTGGGCCTGCCCGACGGCGACGGCCTGGTGCTGCTCGAGGAAGCGCGCCTGAACGAGAAACAAGAGGCTTCCTTCATCATCCTCTCCGCCCGGGGCGCCATCAACGACCGCATCCGCGGGCTGGACCTGGGGGCCGACGACTACCTCCCCAAGCCCTTTTCGCTGCTGGAACTCACCAGCCGCATGCACGCCATCACCCGGCGCAAGTTCAACCTGAAGCGGCCCGAAATCACCTTTGGGCAGGGCTTCCGGATGGACCCCAATGCCCGGTTTGTGCGCCACGGCAGCCAGGACGTGCCCCTCACGAAAAAGGAGTTCGACTTGCTCCATTACTTGCTGCTGCACCGCGGCCGGGTGCTCACCCGCCTGCAGCTCGGCGAGCACCTGTGGGGCAATGTATTGGAAGACGACTCGGACTCAAATTACATCGACGTGCACATCAAAAACGTGCGCAAAAAACTGGCCCCGTTTGGCACCGCCGACTTTCTGGAAACCGTGCGCGGCATCGGCTACCGGGCGGCGGAGTAGCTTCAATGGGTGAAGGAGTGAATGGGCGAAGGAGTGAATGGGCAATCATTGCCGCGGAACCTCATTTGCGCATTCACTCCTTCACCCATTCACTCCTTCACCCATTTTACCGCATGCGTCTCGAAGTAAAGCTGGCTCTCTACAATGCGCTTTCCAAGCTCCTGTTGGTGTTGCTGGGGGCACTGGCCATTCCGCCGGTGATGCACCGGGCCGCGGTGGCCCACACCGACCTGCGCCTGCGCTACAAGCAGCAGCGGGTGCTGGCCCTCATCGACCGCGACGGGCTGGAAGCTTTCGAGCGCAGCAAGCGCGCCGAAAGCGACGCCGACTACAACATCCTCAAGCAAGAGTTCATCACGCTGACGCCCCTGCCCGCGGGCACCCCGCTCGCCCCCGAACGCATTTTTGAGGAGCCCCGCCGGGTAGACCAGCAAGTGGAGGAGTACCGGATTCTGCAGTTTACGCGCCCGGCCCGCAGACCCGGAGAAACCGCCAGCCAACTCGAAATCGGCTCCTCGCTCGACCTGATTGACTTGCTGACCGGGACCTTGCAGCAGCTGGCTTTCGCGCTGCTGGTGGCCGCCTCGCTGGTGGCCGTGGTCATGGACGGTGCCGTCACGCACTACCTGCTGCGGCCCTTGCGGGAGCTCATCAACCGCAAGCTGCGCGGCATTCGGCAACCCTCCGATTTTCGGTTTGAACCCATTGATACTGACACGGCTGATTTCCGCAAGCTCGATGACCGGTTGAATGCTTTGATGCACCAAGTGCAGTCGGCCTTTGCCAAGGAGCGCGAGTTCATGAGCAACGTGAGCCACGAGCTGCTGACGCCGGTGAGCATCCTGCAGTCGCGCTTCGAAAACATGCTGCAGGACCCCAGCTTGTCGGAGGCGCACGCCCAACAAATTGTGGAGTCCCAGCGCACGCTTTACCGCTTGCGCAACACCGTGCGCACCCTGCTGCTCATTGCCAACATCGAAAACGCCCAGTACCTGCGCGACGAACCGGTGCGCCTGTCCACGGCCCTCGCCGACGTGGCCGAGGAACTGGAAGACCGGCGCCTGCAGCGCGAGCTAACCCTGGAAGTCGACCTGAAAGGCAACGACCTGCGCCCCCACGCCAACGCCAGCCTGCTGCACCTGTTGCTGCGCAACCTGCTCTCGAACGCCATCAAGTACAACCGCGAGGGCGGGCACATCCGGGTGCTGGGCCGCGAAGGCGCCGGGGGCAGGTACACGCTGCGGGTGGAAGACACGGGCCCGGGCATTGCCCCCGCGCACCTGCCCTACCTCTTCGACCGGTTCCGGCGGTTCAATGCCACCGGGCCGGGTTCCCCCGAAGGCTACGGCCTGGGCCTGCCCATTGCCAAAACCATCGCCGGCTTCCACGGAGCCACGCTGCGCACCGAGTCGGAAGTGGGCCGCGGCACCGCCTTTGTGCTAGACTTTGGCTCAGTGGATGGGCCGGCGCCCACCACCGTCTAGCTCGGGGGTTGGGGTGCTTATTTTAGGCAACGGGGGTAGCGGCTCCGACTGGAATTTCGCGCCATGTCTTTGGTTGAACGACTAATGCCCCTTTTGGTAAGCTGTACAGTAGAAAACGTGGAATGCCTCAGTGCAAACTGAAAGGACGTCTAAATATATTAATTTTTCGTTAATATTTTGTATTAATGCATTCATTTCATTAATTTACTTTTTTATAGAACCATTTAATGAAATGAGGAGGTGTATGGGAGTGCATTTACGGACGGGAAATATTTTTTTTGCATGGCTATTTTTTCTTAGCGGTTGCGTAACCCAGCAAAAGCTGCCTTATCTGCAAGGTCAGGCCTATTCTACCCTCAGCCCCGTTAACATCGCCAACGCGCGCCCGGACTACCAATTGCAGGCCGGCGACGTGTTGAGCATTCGGGTGCAGAGCGTGCAACCCGTGTTGAGCGACATTTTCAACGTGCCCAGCACCCAGACCATGACGGCCGGCGACCCCAGCACGCTCTACCTGGCGGGCTACCCTGTGGACGAGGCTGGCACCATCAACCTGCCCACCGTGGGCCGGGTGAAGGTGGCCGGGCTGAGCGTGAAACAGGCCGAAACCTTGGTGCAGGGCAAAGTGGGCGCCTACGTGCGCGACGCCAACGTGCTCATGAAGCTGCTCAGCTTTAAAATAACGGTGCTGGGCGAGGTGCGGCAGCCGGGCCGCTACTTCATCTACAACCCGCAGGCCACCGTGCTGGAAGGATTGGGACTGGCCGGCGACCTCACCGAGTTTGGCAACCGCGAGAACGTGAAGCTCATTCGCCAAACCCCCAAAGGCTCGCAGGTAATCCTGCTGGACCTGACCGACGCCAAGCTCCTGCAATCCCCCTACTACTACCTGCTGCCCAACGACGCGCTGTACATCGAACCCCTGAAGGCCCGGGCCGTGCGCGGCAACGCCAGCAACCTGGGCATCGTGTTCGCGGGCGTGTCGGCCATTGTGTTGCTGCTCAGCTTTTTGGATATCAAATAAAGCTTCGCTTATTAAATTACCACGGGCTTTATGCTCCCCCTATCCATATGGAAACGCGCCCTGCTGTCTTCTCTGCCGAATTGGACTTACACGAGCTTTTTTTTAACCTTCGGCGGCGCTGGCTTTATTTTGTGGGTTCCCTGCTGTTGATGGCAGCATTGGCCTGGACCTACCTGCAGGTGAAAGCGCCGCTGTACGACTTCCGGGCCACGCTGCTCGTGGGCGACCAGTCCACGGGCTCGAAGCAGGCGCAGGAGCTGCTGCAGCTCTTGGACAGCAAGTCGAAAGGGTTGAAGATGGAGGATGAAGTGGGGCTGCTCACTTCCTCGGGCATGGTGCGGCGCACGCTGGCCCAACTCCCGTTTTCGGTAGGCTACTTCGCGGAACCCAAGTCGTGGCTGAATTGGGTGCGGCCGCTGCAGGTGCGCGAGCGCGCCCCCGAAGACGCCCCCTTCCGGGTAACCACGGCCCCCAACCGGCCGCAGGTCACGGGCGTGTCTATTTACGTAGAATCGGTAGCCGCCAACAAATTTCGGGTGCACGCCTCGGCGAAGCGCGGCGAGTTGCGCTACCTAAGCACGGGCGAGCTGGTGCGGGAAGTAAACGGGGTAGAGCTGGACCAGACGGTGGCCGCGGGCGACACGCTGCGCAGCCCGCTGCTGACGGCCGTGTTCCAGCCAGGGGCCGACTGGGCGGCTTTTGAGAGCGGCGCGCGGTATTTCTTCCGGCTCAACGACGAGGCCAGCCTAGTGGGAGACTACCTGAGCCGGCTGAAAGTGCGCCCCACCGACCACGAGTCCCGCATCCTGGAGCTGAGCACGCGGGGCACGGTGCCGGCCAAAGAAATCCGGTTTCTGAACGCGCTGATGAACACCTACGTGGAAGACGACCTCGTGCAAAAGAACCAGATTGGCCGCAAAACCGTCGCTTTTCTCGACGAAGAAATCAACAAGCTGGCTTCCTCAAAGTCGCGCGCGGCCCAGAGCCTGAGCACGTTTCGCTCAGCCAACAGCGTGGTGGACGCCGACGCGCAGTCGGGCGTGGGCATTCGGCAGCAGAACGAGCTCACGGCCGCCCGGGCCCGGCTGGCCACCCAGCGCCGCCAGTACCAGAACATGCTGAACTACCTGGAGGAACACAGCAAGCCCGGCAGCCTCACCGCGCTCAGCAGCGCGGGCCTCGACGACCCAGCAGCCACCGGCCTCATTCAGCAGCTGGCCGAGCTGAACGGCCAGCGGGCCGCCCTCACGGTGAACGCCAGCGAGATAAACCCCCTGCTGCTGGTGCTGGACGAAAAGATAAACACCACCAAAGCGCTGCTGACGCAGACCCTGACGGGCCTGGTGGCCACCGCCAGCAACGGCCTGCGCGACGTGGACCAGCAACTGGGCACGGTGCAGGGCCAGCTCAACCGCATGCCCGAAAACCAGCGCCAGCTCGGCACGCTGCAAGCCACCAGCAACTTCAACGAAAAGAACTACAGCTTCTTGGTGGAAAAGCGCAGCGAGGCGGCCATTGCGCTGGCCACCAATACCACCGACAAAAAGGTGGTGGACCCCGCCAAGCAAAGTAGCCTGGGCCCCTCGGCCCCCAAGCCCTTGCTGGTGGCGCTGCTGGCTGGCCTGGCCGCCGTGGTGCTGCCGGCCGGGCTGGTGATGCTTCACACCAGGGCCAACCGGCGCGTGCAAAGCAAAGCAGACCTGGCGCGCCTCACCAGCATCCCGGTGCTGGGCCTGATTCCGCACGGCACGGCCGACGAAATGCAGAAGATGCTGCACGACACCCGTGGGCCCATTTCCGAGGCCTTTCGCTCGGTGCGGGTGAACATGCACTACCTGGCCAGCGGGCACCACCACCGGGTCATCGGCGTCACGTCGTCGGTGCCGGGCGAAGGCAAGAGCTTTTGCGCGGCGAACCTGGCCGCGGAGCTGGCCCAAAGCGGCCGGCGGGTCATTCTGCTCGAATGCGACATGCGCCGCCCCACGCTGGCCCGCTACTTTGGCCTCGACGCGCACGCCCCGCACGGCCTGAGCACCTACCTGGCCGGCGAAAGCTCGCTGACCCAGGCCCGCAGCAGCACCAACATTCTGGGCCTGGAAGTGCTGTGCTGCGGCCCCCTGCCCCACAATCCCACCATGCTGCTGGAAAGCTCCTTGCTTGGCGAGCTGGTGCAGCACCTGCGCATGAGCTACGACTACGTCATCGTCGACATCCCACCCTTTGGCTACGTGGCGGAATTCCTGGTGCTGCTGCAGTACCTCGACGCCAAGCTGTACGTGGTGCGCCAGAACTACACCGACCGGGGGCTGGTGAGTCAGATTAACGAAATGCACCGCGACCACAAGGTGGAAAACATCTACATGGTCATCAACGACGTGCACTTCGCCAACACCTACGAATACCGCTACAAAGCCACTGCCTACAAGTACTACGGGGTGTGACGCTTCGGTCCGGGCCGCTTTCCTTTTCCTTTATGGCAGTTACCTCATCCCCATCGTTGGCCGCCACGGCCGTGCGCGGCGTGCAGTGGACCACGGCCGCGACCGTGCTCACGGCCGTGCTGCAAATCGGCTACACGGCCGTGATGGCGCGCTTGCTGGACCCCGCGGCGTTTGGCCTGGTGGCCATGACCGGCGTGGTGCTGCGCTTCGGCAGCTACTTTGCCGAGATGGGCCTGGGCCATGCCCTGGTGCAGCGCTCCCGCATTGACGCCGACGATGTGCGCGCCACGTTCACGGCCTCGTTGGGGCTGGGGCTGGCGGTGGCGGGCTTGGCTTGGCTGGGGGCTCCGCTCGCGGTGCTGCTGCTGAAAAACGAGGCCGTGGTGCCGCTGGTGCGGGTGCAGGCGCTGGGGTTCGTGCTGGTGGGCCTGGGCGTGACGGCCACCAGCCTGCTGCGCCGCAACATGCGCTTCGAGGTCATTGCCAAGGTGGAAGTGGCGGCCTACGTGCTGGGCTACGGGGGCGTGGGCGTGTCGCTGGGTTGGCTGGGCCTGGGCGTGTGGAGCTTGGTGCTGGCCAGCTTGGCCCAGCAGTTCTTCGCCGCAGTGCTGAGCTATGCCGTGGTGCGGCACTCGCTGCGGTTCACCTTCGTGCGGGCGCCGTACGCGCGGCTGCTGGGCTACGGCGGTCGGGTGTCGGTGGTGGGCTTTTTGGAATTCGTGAACGGCAACCTCGATACGCTGCTCATCGGGCGGCTGATGGGTTCGGGGATGTTGGGCGTCTACAACCGCGCCTACATGCTGCTGTATCTGCCCATGTATTTTCTCACCCACAGCCTGGCGCGGGTGGCGTTTCCGGCGTTCAGCAAAATAAAAGATGACCTGCCCCAGGTGCGCGCTCTGTACCTGACCAGCAGCACGCTGGTGGCCACCCTCATTCTACCGCTGTGCGCCGGCGTGGCCGTGGCCGCCCCGGAGCTGGTGCAAGTGCTGCTGGGCCCACGCTGGGCGGCGTCGGTGCCCATTCTGCGGGTGCTGTGCATCGCCATTCCGCTGAGCATGACCACCATGTTTGCCGGCATTGTGGCCGATGCCCGCGCCAACCTCCGCCGCAAGGTGGTGCTCAACCTGCAGTTTATGACCTTGCTGGCCAGCTTGTTCTGGCTGCTGCGCGGCTACGGCTTGGGCGGCATTGCCCTGGCCATCGGCACGGGCGAGGTGGTGCGCACCTTCCTGTACATGCGCGTCACGCACCAGGATTTGGGCATTCCCTATGCCCGCATCCTGGGCCTGTACCGCCCGGGCCTGCTGAACGCGGCGGCGGTGGGCGCGGCCCTGCTGGCGGTGGCGGCCGTGCTGCGGCCCTGGCACTGCCCGGCGCTGCTGGCCCTGGCGCTGCTCATGCTCACGGGGGCGGTGGTGCTGGGGGCCGTGCTGCTGCGCTGGCCCACGGCCGAGCTGCGGCCGGCGCTGCAAACCCTGCTGGCGCGGCTGCGCGGCCTCGGGGCCTTGCCCGCGTGGGCGCACCCGGCCCTGGGCCGCTACGAGAGCTATTTGCAACGTTCCGCCGAGCACACTCCTGCTTTTGAACCCCTTGCTACCTCCCTTACCTCATGAACATCTTGTTGACTTCGCTGATGGTGCCGGGGGCACCCACGGGCGTGCGGGTGCACTACGAGCGGCTGGCCGAGGGATTGCGGGCGCAGGGCCACCGCGTCACAGTGGTGACGCAGGACAACCTGCCGCGGTGGATTCGGCGCTCCATTGGAGGCGTGCGCCGCGGGCTGGGGCTGGTGGCCGGCCGCCTGGGCCACCAAATTGGGCTAGAACTCGGCTTTGTGGCCGAAATTTACTTCGCCATCGACCGCCGCGAGCCCTACGACGTGGTGAACGCCCAGGACGTGAGCAGCGGCTGGGCCGCCCGCCTGGCGCTGCCCGCACGCGTGCCGGTGGTGGTGACCGGCCACTTCAACGACCACCCCGGCGAGGAAATCGTGCAACAGCTGAGCATCCCAGCCAACAGCCTCACGGAGCGGTTTTTGCACCGCTGGTACAATTTCCTGCTGCGCCGCACCCGGTATTTCCTGGGCACTTCGGACTACGTGCTGCGCCGGGCCTTGCCCTGGCTGGACCCCAACGGCCACCACGTTGCCGTGCACAACGGCGCCGACCTGGCCGCCTTTGCCCCGCCCCGCCCCTACGCGCCGCCCGCCGCCGGCCCCGACTTGCGCCGGCTGTTTCCGGGCCGTTCCGTTATCCTCAACATTGGCCAGTTGGAGCGGCGCAAAAACCAGCAGTACCTGGTGCAGCTGGCAGCCGAGTTGCGGCAGCACACCCCGGATTTTGTGGTGGTGCTGGTGGGCTTGGGCGAAGACGAAGCGCACTTGCGCCGGCTGGTGGCCGAGCAGGGCCTGCAACGCGAGGTAGTGCTGCTGGGCTACCACCGCCACGTGGCGGGGCTGCTGCACGGCGCCGACGTGTACGTGCACACGGCTACCCGCGAAAATTGCCCGTACGTGCTGGTGGAAGCCATGGCCGCGCAGTGCCCGGCCGTGGCCCTGGTGGCGGGCGGCAGCCCCGAGCTGCTGGCGGCCACGCCGGAAGCTTCCATTCCGCAAACCACCACGCCGGCGGCACTGGCGAGGCAGTTGCACGGCTTGCTGGCCGCGCCGGACGCGCTGCTGGGGCTGCAGCAGCGGCAGTACGCCCACGCCCGCCAGCACTTTACGGTGGAAGCCATGCTAGCCAAAACTCTGGCTTTTTTCGAAACCGCGTGCCAGCACCAGGCGGGCCCGCTGGCGGAGCCCGCCCCACCGCCCCTCGAACCCCACCTGCATTCTGCTGCGCCCCGGTTGGGCTAGCTGCCCGTCCATTCCTGCACCGTCGACCCCATGAAAATCAACCTTGGCTTCCTGCTGATTGTGCCTTTGCTGGCCGTGCTGGCCACCAATGCGGCCTTCTGGGAATTTATTTACGGCCCCCAGGTCGACCAGGAGCCAGAGGGCGTGAAGCTCTATACCTACCTGCTGTTTGCGGCGTCGGCCGGCGCACTGGTGCTGTACGGGCGCTACATGGAGCCCATCATACGAAACTGGCTGCTGGTGGTGCTGGCCGCCATCGCGGGGCTCATGCTCGAATCTTATGCCAACCAAGGGTCCTGGATGGCTTACCCGCACGTGTTCAGCAAGTTGCTGGTGCTGCTCATCATGTTTGGCATTTACGCCTTTTATCGGCGCTTCGGGCTGCCGCCCATGGGGCAGGTAATCGAAACGTTGACGGTGGTGCTGCTGGCCAACCTGCTGGTGTTCCACCGCGACTCGCTCAGCCTGTCGGCCTTTGCGGAGAACGAGCGGGGTTTCGGCTCGGCGGCGGCTTACCTGTTTGTGCCAGTGGCGCTGTACTGCCTCAACCGCTACTTGCTGCGCGGGGGCTGGCTGGTACTGGCGGGGTTTCTGTTCTGTTTGCCGCTCATTATTTTTCTGCAGCACCGCTCGGTGTGGATTGCCACGGCCGTGGCCCTGCCCATCGATTTGTGGCTGTTGCGCCGGGTGCCGGGGGCGCGGTTTTCCTTGCCCAAGGTACTGGCGCTGGTGCTGCTGCCCGCCGTGCTGGGCTCGTTGGGGGCCACGGCTTTGGTACTGGACAGCCCCGAGGTAGTGAACCGCCTGGCCACCAACCTGGAGGACATGGCCAATGCCGACAAACAGGGCACTGGCAGCTGGCGCCTCAAGCAGATGGAGTCCTACGTGCCCCTGGTGCAGGAGCGGCCGCTGGCCGGCTGGCGGCTCGAAGGCTTTGAAGTCCCCATGCAGTTCTACGACCCCAGCAGCAACCAGCCCATGTGGCAGGACCGCACCGGCCACCATTTTCATAGCTTTTACCTGGACCGGGCGTTTTACTTCGGCGCCGTCGGCATTGCGCTGGTGCTGCTGGTGCCCCTGGTTCGCACCGGGCAGCGGCTGTGGCAGTCGGGCCCCATGCGCCCCGACACGGCCCTGCTGATTGCCTACTTCGCCTGCCTGCTGGTGTTTTCGGCTTCCTACGACTGGTCGACTTACCACTTCGGCCTGCTGGGCTTGCTGCTGGCCTACCTGGCCGAGCCGGAGCCCCGGCCGGCAACCCCCGCCCTGCAGGAAGACAGGGCCGCTGCTCCCCTGCCGCTGCCCCGCGCTTATACCCGCATGTAACGCTTTATCATCAACTGCCATCGGCCTGTAGCTGAGTGGCTTATTCCCCTGCAACGCCATGAAGATTCTCTGGCTGGCCCCCTTTCCTCACCCGCTCGACACGGCCGCGCACCCGGTGCCGTGGGTGGGCACCTTGGCCAATTTGCTCAAGCAAGTGCCCGGCATCGAGCTGACTGTGCTGAACTGGACGCCCCGCCTGACTGCGCCGGTGGAGGAGTTTGACCGCGACGGCATGCACTTCATTTACCTGAAGACGCCGCCCGTGCGCCAGGACATTCTTACGCTTTACCGGCGGCGCATTGCCATCGTGCGCGAGTACCTGCAGGCGCATGCCCATGCCTACGACCTGCTGCACCTGCACGGCTCGGAGCTGCAGCTGCCGGCCATGACGGCGGGCTTGGCCGTGCCCATGCTCCTTTCGGTGCAGGGCATCGTGTCGGTGTATGCCCGGCACGTACCGGACCCGCTTTCCATGCTGAAATTTTTGTGGACGCTGGCCGGCTTTTACGAGCGGCGCTACCTGCCCACGGTGCACCACTTCCTGTGCCGCACCCACTGGGACAAAGCCCACACCGCCCGGCTAAGCCCCGGCTGCACCATCTACCACAACTGGGAAACCCTGCGGCCCGAGTTTTTTGCCGCCGCCGAGCGGCCCAAGCCGACGCTTCTCGCCCGGCCCCAAGTGTTGTTCGTGGGCGGCAGCCAGGCCATCAAAGGCTTCAAGGAAGCGTTGCTGACCTTCGACCGCATTCGGCAGGCCGCGGACCTGCGGCTGGTGATAGTGGGCCGGCTGGGCGACGACGAGGTGCAGGCCGTGGTGCAGCGCCACCGCCTGCGCCACATCGCCCCGGAGAGCGTGGAGTGCCGGCGCTTCCAGACCGCGGCCGAACTGGCGGCGCTGTGCCGGGAGTCGTTCTGCCTGCTCCACCCGTCCTACATCGACAACAGCCCCAACAGCGTGTGCGAAGCCCAGCTCATGGGCCTGCCCGTGGTGGCCACCGACGTGGGCGGCGTGGCCTCGCTCATCACCGAGGGCGAAACCGGCCTGCTCGCGCCCCTCGACCCCGCCGCCCTGGCCCGGCAAGTGCTGCGCCTCTACCACGACCGGGCCCTGCACCGCCGCATTGCCGCCAAGGCCCAAGCCCTGGCCCGGCAGCGGCACGACCCGGCCACCATCCTTGAGCGCACCCTCGATGCCTACCGGGCCGTGCTGCAAGCCGCCCCCCGCCCCGCCGCCAGCCCGCAGGCCGCCGCGGTTCTGCTCCCCGAATTTTCCTAACAAAGCATTGTGCATTAGCCCATATTAGCATGAACAATAAAGCTACTCTAGAGCCTGATGAGGGGCTGGCCACGCCGGTGTTGCTGCTCGTCTTCAACCGCCCCGACACTACGCGGCAGGTATTCGAGGCCATCCGGCGGGCCCGGCCGGCCCGGCTCTACGTGGCCGCCGACGGACCCCGCCCCGCCCACCCCACCGACGCCGCCCGCTGCGCCGAAACCCGCGCCGTGACGCAGGACGTGGACTGGCCCTGCGAGGTGCACACCCTGTTTCACGAGCGCAACCTGAACTGCGGCCTGGGCCCGCTCACGGCCCTGAACTGGTTTTTCGAGCATGAGCCCGAAGGCATCGTCTTGGAGGACGACTGCGTGCCGTCGCCCAGCTTCTTTTGGTTTTGCGCCGACTTGCTGGCCCGCTACCGCGACGACGCGCGGGTGATGCACATCGGCGGCAACAACTTTGGCTCCGAAGCCCGGAAGCCCGGGGCGCCGGGGGAGCCGTCTTATCATTTCTCGACGCAGCGCAACAGCTGGGGCTGGGCCACTTGGCGCCGGGCCTGGCAGCTCTACGACTACCACCTCACCGGCTTCCGCGAGGCCGTGGCGGCCGGGGCGCTCGACCACGCGTTCGGCGGGCCGCTGGAGAAGCGCTACCGCTTGGGCAAGATGGCCGCCGTGCTGGACCTGCCCTCGCCGCCTGACGTGTGGGACTACCAGTGGGAATACGCCATTGCCCGACACCGCGGCCTCTACGTGGTGCCCGCCGTGAACCTGGTGGGCAACATCGGCTTCGGCCACGACTCGACCCACACCCACGACGGCGGCGACGCCATGGGTGCCGTGCCGGCCCGTGACCTGGCGTTTCCGCTGCGCCACCCCGCCCGCGTGGCCCCGGACCGCCGACGCGACAAGCGCCGGTTTCAGGAGTTTTTGCTGGGCCGCGTGGCCGCTGTGGTGCGGCGCGTGTTGGCCGGCCAAAAGCCCGTGGCCGCCGGGCTGCAAAGCCCCAAGCAGCCCCAGCGCATCTCTCAGCCCGTGTCTCAGCCTGCTAACGCCCTGCAATCATGAAGATTTTGCTTTCGGCTTATGCCTGCGACCCGGCCAAAGGCAGCGAAGAAGGCACGGGCTTCCACTACCTCTGGGAAACGGCGGCGCTTGGGCACGAAGTATGGTGCCTGACCACGCCGCGCGGACGAGACAACCTGGAACAACGGCTGGCTGAACGGGCCGACGACCCCGTTGCGGCCCGCATTCACCCCGTGTACGTGGCCGTGCCCCCGGCCGTGGACTTCCTCTACCGCTGGCAGTTTGGGGTGTACGTGCACTACATCGCCTGGCAGCGGGCGGCCTGGCACGCGGCCCAGCCCCTGGACCAGCGCCTCAACTTCGACCTGGTGCACCACATCACGTACAACAGCCTGCAGATGGCCTCCTGGCTGTGGCGCCTCCGCAAGCCGCTGCTGTTGGGGCCCCTGGGTGGGGGCATGCAGGCGCCGGCGTCCTTGCGCAAGTACCTGCCCGGCTGGTTCAAAACCGAAACCCTGCGCAACGTGGTGGGCCAGCTGCTCACCGCCTTCGACCCCAACGTGCGGCAATCGTTGCGCCGGGCCGCCCTGGTGTTCGTGGCCAACCGCGAAACCGCCGCCCTGGCCCGCCAGCTGGGTGCCCGCCGCGTGGAGCTGGCCATGAGCACGGCCCAGCCGGCCAGCTTTTTTCCGGCCGCCTACCAGCCGCGCCCGCCCCTGGCGGGCCGGGAGCTGCGCATTTTGTGGCTGGCGCGCGTATACCCGCGCAAGGGGCTGCATTTGGTGCTCGATGCCTTGGGCCGCGTGGACAAGCGGGTGCCTTTTCACCTCGACATCATGGGCGACGGCCCGGTGGGCCACCTGGTGCCGGGCTGGATTGCCGAGGCGGGCCTGCAGGACCGGGTGACCTGGCACGGCCAAGTGCCCTACGCAACCATTCGCGCCGCCTACCTCGGCCACGACCTGTTCATGCTGTGCAGCCTGCGCGACACCTTTGCGGCGCAGTACGTGGAGGCCATGGCCCTGGGCCTGCCCATTCTGACGCTGGACCACCACGGCGCCACCGACTTCATTCCCGACGACGCGGGCGTGAAAGTGCCCGTGCAGTCGGCCGAGGCCACCGCCGACGCCCTGGCCCGCGCCGTGGAACGCCTCTACGACCACCCCGAAGAACTGGCCAGCTGCGGACGGGCCGGCTTTGCCTTCGCCAGCCGGTACAGCTGGCCCCAGCTGGCCCGGGAGCTGCACCGCCGCGCCGCGGCCGCGGCCCCGGAGCTGGCCGGCCTGGCACCCGCGGCGCCCTTGGTGGCGGCCACCGCTTCATAGACCGGCTTTTCTGTTCCGGGGACGCGTGCAAACGTGAAAACTCAGCCAAGCCACGTGTAATTGTTTAACGCTCGACTTTTACCTTCTTTCCTCCGCCCAAAACGTCTTAGCAATACTCTGGCGGCAGCAAGCTTTCCAGTTTGTCCGCCGGCCCTTCCTGCCATGCTTTACATCATCATTCCCGTGTTCAACCGGTGGCCGTACACCCGCGCCTGCCTGGAATCGTTGCGTGGCCAAACCAGCCAAGACTTTCGCACGGTGGTGGTCGACGACGGTTCCAGCGACGAAACGGCCTCGGCGTTGGCTCGTGAGTACCCCAAAGTGGAAGTGGTGACCGGAACCGGCCACTGGTACTGGACGGCGGGCGTGAACGCCGGCATTCGCCGCGCCCGGGCCCTGGGCGCCTCCCGCGTGATGACCCTCAACAACGACGTGGTGGTGGCGCCCGACTTTGTGGCCCAAATGCTGGCCGCGGCGCAGGAGCACCCCAGGGCCGTGCTGGGGGCGCTGGAGTTCGACGCCCACACGGGCGAGCCCATCTACGGCGGCGAGCGGTTGGATTTTCGCACCAACACGCGCCACGACTTGCTGGCCGAACTCCCCCCCGACCAGCGCCGCGGCTTGCAGCCCGTGACCTACCTGCCCGGCCGCGGCCTGCTCATTCCGGGCGCCGTGCTCGATGCGATTGGGTTGTTTGACGAAAAGCGCCTCCCGCACTACCTGGCCGACTTCGACTACACCAGCCTGGCACGCCTGGCAGGCTTCCCGGTATATTGCAATTATGAAGCACGGCTAGATACGTATCCTGAAGAAAGCGGCCAAACCTTGACGCGAAAAAAACGGAGTTTAAGCGGGTACTTGCAGCACCTGTTTGGAATAAGAGGCGGCGGCAATGTGGTCAACTTTACCTATTTTGCGCTAAAGAACTGTCCCAAGCCCTATCTACCCTATTTTTTACTAAATGGCTATGCCCGGCGGGTGGTGGGATATTTTCTACACTAAGCGCTACATCTTCAACCAAAAAGTGCAATTATGATAAAACTTAACAATTCGGTCATTGGACTTTTTTTCTCATTAAGCGGGCTGCTGGTGGCTTGTTCTTCGCCCGCCAGCGGCAGCACCATCGTCATCACGCAGGGAGGCACGTACCGAGGGACGTACCAGAGCTCGTCGTCGTCGGTGCCGTGCGTGCGCGTGGCCACCAGCCAGCCCGTGGTGCTGGAGGGCTGCACCCTGACCGGGGCCGGCAACCTGATTGAAGCCGCCGAAGGCGCCAACCTGACCGTGCGCAACTGCCGCGGCCAGGCCCTAGCGCCGTCGGTGGACGACCAAGCGCCCGGCCGCTTCCTCGACGCCTATCGGGCCCAGCGCCTGGTGATTGAGCACAACGACTTCGCCGGCACCAGCGGCATCGTGGTCAACCGCTGGTCGGGCACCGGCGCGCCGGGCCACACCCTGACCGTGCGCTACAACCGGGTGCGCAACATAGACGGGCGCTGGCGCAACGGCGGGGGTAGCACCCGCAGCAGCTTCCTCATTTTGAATACGGTGCAGCAGGTGCCCGGCATGGAAGTGGCCTACAACGAGGTGGTGAACACGCCCAACCAGAGCCTGGTGGAGGACAACATCAACTTTTACAACTCCTCGGGCACGGCCCAGAGCCCGGCCCGGGTGCACGACAATTTTGTGCGCGGCGCTTACCCGTTCCCCGCCACGGCGGGCCATTTCACGGGCACGGGCATGACCACCGACGGCGACGCTGCCACGCCCGACGGCGCCACCGCCTACGTCGAAGCCTTTCACAACCAATTTGTGAGCACCTGCAACGCGGCCATGAACATTGCCGCCGGCCACGACGTCTTCTTCCACGACAACCGGATGGTGACCAGCGGCCTCCTGCCCGACGGCACCCGCCTGCAAGCCACGTACGCCGCCACGGCCGTGTTCAACTTTTACCAGCAGCCGGGCAATGTATTTTACAACAACCGCGTGGCGAACAACACCATTGGCTACGTGAAGTGGGGCGCCACCATTCCCTACCCCGACCGCCAGGACCTGAGCCCCGGCAACTGCGCCCCGTGCACCGGCACCGCGCACCTGCCCAACCCCATCACACCGGCCACCGAGGACGGCGAATGGCAGCTGTGGCAGCAGAAGATTCAGCAAGCCGGCGTCACCATTGGGCCGGTGAGTGCCAGCGCGCCCACGCCGCCTCCCGCCGCGGCCACCGGCCAGGTCAGCAACCCCGGCTTTGAGGCGGACGGCCAGCCCGAAGGCGCGCCCTCGGGCTGGCAAACGACCACCGGAGCCGGCACCAACGACAACGCCGACTACACCGAAACCTACCCCGACGCTCATTCCGGCAACTTCCACGGCACCCACTACCGCCCCGAAGCCTACGAAGTATACACCCACCAAACCGTTCGCGGCCTGCCGAACGGCACTTATGCGTTTAAGGCGTGGACGAAAAGCACGGGCGGCCAGCCGCATGCCCAGTTGCGTGCCCAGGACTACGGCGGCCCCGCCGTGAGCGCCAACGTGCCGGCCACGCCCGACGGCGAGTGGGTTCAAGTGACCCTTTCGGGCGTTACGGTGACCATTGGCCAATGCGACATTGGTTTTTACTCCCGAGCCGGTGCCGGGCAGTGGCTGTATTTTGACGACGTGGAATTAGTCCAGCAAAACACCCCGCCGGCCGTGTCGCTCACCACCTCGGCCACAAGCGTCGCCTTGGGCCAAGCGCTGGCCTTGAGCGCCGCCGCCACCGACCCCGACGGCACCGTGGCCACGGTGGAGTTTTTCGAAGGCACCACCAAGCTCGGGGAAACCACGGGCGCCCCCCATCAGCTAAGCTGGACGCCTACGGCCGCGGGCAGCTATGCACTCACGGCCCGGGCCACCGACAACGCCGGCGCCACCGCCACCTCAGCGGTCGTGACGGTGACGGTAGCGGCTCCGGCCCCCACGCCGCCGGTGGCATCCGTCAACGCGGTGCTGAACCCGGGCTTTGAAGCCGACGGCGGAGCAGTGGGGTCGCCCTCGAACTGGCAAACCACCACGGGCGCTGGCACCAACGACAACGCCGACTACACCGAAACGCACCCCGGCGCGCACACGGGCAACTTCCACGGCACCCATTTCCGCCCCGAAGCCTACGAAGTATACACCCACCAAACCGTCAGCAACCTGCCGAACGGCACGTACACGCTCCGCGCCTGGGTGCAAGGCAACAGCACGCAGTCGCAGCTGCAAGCCCAAAACCATGGCGGGCCGGTGGCCAGCGTGGCCTTGCCCGCCACGGGCCAGTGGACGCAGGTTTCCCTATCCAACGTGAACGTGAGCAACGGCCAGTGCGAGATTGGCTTCTATTCTAAACCGGGTGGTGGCCAATGGCTGTATTTCGACGACGTGGAGCTGCTGCGGCAGGACGGCGGCACTGCCCGGGTGGCGGCCGCCGCCGGCACGGCGCCGCTCTACCCCAACCCGGCCACCAACCAAGTGACCGTGAGCGCCAGCTACCCGCGGGCCACCGTTGTGGTGCTGGCCCTGATTGACGCCCAGGGCGTGGTCGTGTCCGAGCACCGGCGCCAGGCCACGGCCGGGCCCAACCAGTTTACCCTGGACACTGCCAACGTGCCCAATGGCCTGTATACGCTGCAGGTGAAGAGCAACCAGCCCCTGGTTCGGCAACGCCTGCAAGTGCAGCACTAACCAGCTATCGGGCTGCCAAAGAGCGGTCCTGCTCGGCTAAACAAAGTAGCTTTGCTGCGCAACCAATTCCGTTTGGTTGTGCGGTAGGCATGCTTCGTTCAGCTCAGCAGGACCGTTCAGGTTTACCAGACTGTTTCTTCGGGGCGCTTACTTTCCAGAAAGCGTCTTGCGGGCCATTAGGTATAGAAAGCGGGAGTTGGTGACCAGGTAGCGGCGCCAGAGGCGCCGCGGCTCCAGCCACAGGCGGTAGGCCCATTCCAGCCACAGCTTGCGTGCCCACACCGGCAAACGCTCTTCCAGCCCGCCGTACACCAGAAAGGCCTGGCCCACGCCCAGCATGCACGCCTTGATTTTGCCGCGGTGGTCGGCCATCCACCGCTCCTGCCGGGGGCAGCCCAGGGCCACAAACAGCAAATCGGGGTCGGCGGCGTTGATGGCGGCCACGTGCTCGACCTCCTCGGCCGCAGTGAGGGCGCGGAAGGGCGGGGCGCAGGTGCCCACCACGCGCAGGGTAGGCAACTCCCGCGCGGCCCGCTCCCGGATGGCGGCCAGCACGGCGTCGGTGGTGCCGTAGAAATACACCGCTTGGTCGCGGCGGGCGGCTTCGGCCAGCAGGGCCGGCACCAGGTCCATGCCCGCCACTCGCTCTTGCCGGCGGCCGCTCAGCCACCCGGCTACGCTGGCCACGGGGCCGCCGTCGGGGGTTACCAAGCTGGCGTCGTCGAGCACCTGCTGGAAGCTGGCGTCACGGTGGGCTTCCACCACCATGTGCACGTTGGCGCAGCACACGTAGGCCGAGGCGCGGGCGGCGCCCAGCTGCAGGATGCTTTCCACAAAATCATCGAACGAGCCCGTGGAAATGCCCGAGTTTAAAACCAGTTGTTTCGATAGCATAAGCAGAAGAAAGACGCGCAACGCGCAACTAGCAAGCAATAACTGATAAGCAATGGGCAGGGCCAGGTCAAACCGCAAAAGTACAGCCCTTGCAGTCGAGCTACTTGCTGCTACCTACCGCTTCAATAAGCGTTTTTTTCGCCAACTATCATGTTGCGCACGGTCTGCCCAATAATCTTCAGGTCGAGCAGCAACGACCAGTTTTCCATGTATTTCAGGTCGTACTCCACGCGCTTTTCCATGGCGCCCTCGGCCCGGGTTTCCCCCCGGAAGCCGTTCACCTGGGCGTAGCCCGTAATGCCGGGCGTGACGGTGTGGCGCTGGGCATACACCCGAATGTATTTGGAATATTCTTCGAGTTGCGACACCATGTTGGGGCGGGGTCCCACCACCGACATGTGCCCGAGCCAGACGTTGAAAAACTGGGGCAACTCGTCCAGGCTGGAGGCGCGCAGGAAGCGCCCAATGCGCGTGACGCGCGCGTCGCCCTTGGTGGCCTGCAGCTCGTTGCCGCCCAGGTCCATGCGCATGGTGCGCAGCTTGTAGCAGGGAAACAGCTTGTTGCGCCGGCCGGGCCGCAGCTGCTTGAACAGCACCGGGCCCGGCGAGTCGAGCTTGATGAGCAAGGCCAGCACCGGCAGCACAACGGGGAAAATGCCCACGATGACAAAGCCCGAAAAGGCCAGGTCGAACACTCGCTTGACGAGTTGATTGACGCGAAAGCCCAACGGGTTTTGGCGCACCGTGAGCAGGGGGCCGCAGTCGTGGAAGTGCACGTTCACGCCCTTGTGCAAGGTCCCCTCAAAGTCGGGCACAATGCGGAAAGCAATGAAATGGTCGTCGGCAAAGGCGGACAGCTCTTCCAGGAAAGCGGTTTGGTTTAGCGGCAGCGCAAAGTAGATTTCGTCGATTTCCTCGCGCTCGCAGAAGGCTTTCACGTCGGCCACGCCCCCGCGCAGCAGGTGCTGCACGTCCTCGGGGACGGGACCATCGGCGAAAAAGCCCGCGCATTGATTGGCCACGGGCTCGTGCACGCCCAGGAAATGGTACAGCTCGCACCCGCTGCGGCTCGCGCCCACCACCACAAACCGGCAGTGGGGCCGCGCCCAACGGTAGCGGTAGGCGCGGTACAAAAATGCTATTACCAAGCGGCTGCCCACCACCGCCCCGCCGGCCAAGCCATAGAGCATCATCAGGAAGCGAATGGGCAGCACCCGCAGCTGCAGCACAAGCAAGCCGCCCGTGAGCAGTATGCCGTGCAGCAAAAACGTGAGCAGCACGGACCGGAATTTCTCGGTGTAGGACGTGAGCCGGTCCACGGGCACGGGGTTGGCAAAATGCCCCGCCACAATCCACCACAGCAGGATGTAAATGGCCAACAACGACGGGTAAGTGCCCACAAACTGCCAATCGCCGCGGTGATAATAGGACACCACGCGAAAAGCCCCGAAAATCCAAAGCACATCAATGAGCAACAGAACTACTTGGTTTACTTGAGTTCTCCGTGCCTGTAGCGTGCGCCCGTTGTACATGTCCAGCCATCTATTAATTAGACAATTTAATACTCTAAATTTACCATAAAATTATGTAATGCAATAATTTTTATTGAAAAAGTTAAGTTTTTACACAATGATAACATACCTACCCCTTCCCGCCCTCTTCAGCTGAGCGCTGCATGTAGTCACCAACCCGCCTAAGTAAAGTGTGCAATCAACCCGATTTCATGGCTCATAATTGGCGGCCGGGCATACCGCTCGCTACGCGCTGGGCTTTTCGGTTTGGTGCGCCACATCCGTGTGCATCTGAATATAATTGGCGTGCGTGGCCAGCCCGGCATCGGCGTAACTCGCGCGCAATGCAAAAATAAAGGCGCTCCTTTCGGAACGCCTTTCATGGATTGGGATGCCGTCATCCGTCCTTTGGTGCTGCTTGAAACCGTGCCCAGGCAGGCCATTGGCTGCATTAGCGGCTTAGCCTAGATTGGCCACGCCGTAGTCCTGCGACGGCACGGGCTGGGGCGGCGCGGCCACCTCGGTGGGTTCGGGCAGCGGGAGTTGCCACTGGGTGCTGAGCTGCGAAAGGCCCGCATGCGCGGTCAGGTCGAACTGGCAGGGCACCACCGACACGTAATTGTTGGCCAGGGCCCACTCGTCGGTGTCGGTGCCGTGGTCGAGGTTGAGGAACGAGCCCACCAGCCAGTAGTACGGGCGCTGGTAAGGGTCGAGGCGACGGTCGAATTCCTCCTGCCACTTGGCGCGGGCCTGCCGGGCCAGGCGCAGGCCGGCAATGGGCGTGGCGGAGTTTTTGGGGATGTTCACGTTGAGGGCGGTGCCGGCGGGTATGCCGTGGGCGAGGGCGTGGCGGCACACCTGGCTCACCCACTCGCCTACGTGCGAAAAGTCGGCGTTGGGGCCGTACTCGCACAGCGAAAACCCCACGGCGGGCAGGCCTTCGATGGCCGCTTCGATAGCCGCCGACATAGTGCCAGAGTACAGCACGTTCACCGAAGCATTGGAGCCGTGGTTGATGCCCGACACCACCAGGTCGGGATTCCGGCCTTTCAGCACGTAGTGTTTGGCAATTTTGACGCAGTCGGCGGGCGTGCCCGAGCACTCGTAAGCGTCGACGTCGGGGCCGAAGACGGGGTTCCTGGTCAGGCGCAGGGCCTGGCCGATGGTGATGGCGTGGCCCATGCCGGACTGGGGCGAGTCGGGGGCGACCACCACCACTTCGGCGCCCAGGCCTTGCACTATTTCTACCAGGTGGCGGATGCCGGGGGCGGTGATGCCGTCGTCGTTGGATACCAGGATAAGCGGGCGCGAAGTAGTCATGAAAACGAGCGAAAGTGAAGAGGTGGCGGGGCCTGGCCACAAAGGTAGCCACCTCGCCTACCGCCTGGCGGCCCCAATTGTTTCGGGCCGCACCGACAGCCTTTCTCCGCGTTTTCCGTAATTAGGCCCTTCTACCGTCCACTTCAACTTCTCAAATCGATGATATTCACCAACCGTTACCAGGCCTCCGACTTGGGGTTGCTGCTGTTGCGACTCGGCCTCGGCGTGATGTTTATGGTGCACGGCTTGCCCAAGCTGGCCGGTGGGCCCACGGCCTGGGCGGGCGTGGGCGGGGTGATGGCAGAGGTTGGCCTGGGCTTTGCGCCGGCCTTTTGGGGGTTCCTGGCCGCGGTGGCTGAATTTGGGGGCGGGCTGCTGCTGGCGGCTGGCTTGTGGTTCCGGGCGGCGTGCTTCTTCCTGCTCATCACCATGATTATGGCCACGATAATGCACCTGAGCAAGGGCGACGGCTTCAGCGGCTACTCGCACGCTCTGGAGGCGGCCTTTGTGTTTCTGGGGCTGCTGTTTGTGGGCCCCGGCCGGTACAGCCTGGACGAGCGCCTGTACGGCGGCCGCCTGCGGTAGCGGGTGGTTAGCACGGCTCGCCTGCTTGATAAGGAGGGGAGTTCGTTCTTTTGCGGCATGCTCGCTCTTTTTCTTACGTCTCTGCTGATGACCACCTCCCCTGCTCCGGCGCCGGAATGGCGCACGCCCTTCGAAACCGGTGGCGGGAACACCACCGCTACCTACGCCGAATGCGTGGCCTACTACCAAAAGCTGGCCGGGGCCTACCCCAAGCAGCTGCACCTGGCCACGGCCGGTCCCACCGACTCGGGCCAGCCGCTGCACGAAGTCGTACTCAGCCCCGACGGCGACACCGACCCGGCCAGCATTCGCCGGAAAAACCGGCGCATTCTCTTCATCCAAAACGGCATTCACCCCGGCGAGCCCGAGGGCATCGACGCCAGCATGATGCTGGCCCGCGACCTGATGCAGCAGAAAAGCCTGCAGAAACTGCTGAGCAACGTGACGGTGGTCATCGTGCCGGTGTACAACATCGATGGGATGCTGAACCGCAACGCCACCACCCGCGTCAACCAGAACGGCCCGGCCGAATACGGCTTCCGCGGCAACGCCCGGCACCTCGACCTGAACCGCGACTACATCAAGCAGGAGTCGCGCAATGCCCGCTCGTTTGCGGCGCTGTTTCAGAAGTGGCAGCCCGACGTGTTCGTGGAAACCCACACCTCCAACGGCGCCGACTACCAGTACACCATGACGCTCATTGCCACCCAGCACAGCAAGCTGGCGCCGGCGCTGGGCACTTACCTGCAGGGGCAGCTGCTGCCCGCGCTGTACAAGGGCATGGACAAAAAGAAGTCGCCCATGACGCCCTACGTGGACTTCGACGGCCAAACGCCGGAAAGCGGCCTGCGGGCTTTCCTGGAAACGCCGCGCTACTCCACCGGCTACGCGGCGCTGTTCAACACCATCGGCTTCATGCCCGAGACGCACATGCTGAAGGCCTTTGCGCCGCGCGTGCATGCCACGTATGATTTTCTAAAAACCGTGCTCGAAACCGTGGGCCAGCAGTCGGCCGCGCTGGCCGCGGCGCGGGCGGCCGCGGCGTCGGCCATGGCCACGCAAGCCGTGTTTCCCCTCACCTGGAAGCTCGACGACAGCCAGCACGAAACCGTGCAGTTTCGCGGCTACGAGGGCAAGCTGAAGCCCAGCGAAGTGAGCGGGCAGCCCCGCCTCTACTACGACCGCGCCGCACCCTTTACCCGGCAGGTGAAGTACTTCAACACATTCAGGCCCAGCACCACGGCCCAGCGCCCCACGGCCTACCTCATTCCCAAAGCCTGGGCCGAAGTGGTGGACATACTGCGGCGCAACGGCGCCACGCTGGAGCCGCTGGCCAAGGACGTGACCGTGCCCGTGCAAGCGTATTACTTCGAAGATTTCAAGACCACGCCCCGGCCTTTTGAGGGGCATTACGTGCACAGCCAAGTGCAGCTGCGCACGGCCACCGAAACCGCCACTTTTCACCAGGGCGACTTCGTGGTGTACGTCAGTGACACGGCCCCCGCGCGCTACCTCCTCGAAACGCTGGAGCCGCAAGCAACGGATTCCTTCTTCGCCTGGGGCTTTTTCGACAGCGTGTTGCAGCAAAAAGAGCATTTCTCCGACTACGTGTTCGAAGACGTAGCCGCCGACCTACTTCGCCGCGACGCCGCGCTGCGTGAGCGCCTGGAAAAGCTAAAAAAGGACAACCCCGCCTTCGCCGCCAACGGCCCGGCCCAGCTGGAATGGGTGTATCTGAACTCGGCTTACCACGAGGCGGGGCATAACCGCTACCCGGTGGCGCGCTGGCTCGGCCAGGGGCGCGTAGACGAAGCGCGCTAGCATCTGGTCGCCCTGGCTTGGGTCGCGCAGCTTAGGAATTACGAGTGTGTTGTTCGGGCTCTGATTTGGAGTCAGCTTCTGCTGAATTGTTGTTAGCGTGTGCAATTTATTCTGGTAATAAGTCTGATAATTTACAAGCCATTAAACCACATTAAATGTCAAGCCCAATATTTTTTTGCGCTTGATTTTGCGAAAATGGCAAACGCCGACTTTTGCCCTTGCCCCAAAATGACAAATATGCAATCGTTTGCACAAGCTATTATCATTCTGTAAAAAGCCAGAATTCTGCACGGCAGTGGGACGAAAGTGACGCTCTACCTTGGGGCTTCACTCTTATAATTCCCACCACCATATGACAAACTTTCTCCGCGGGGCAACCCGCGCATCGTTCGCTGCTGCCTTGCTGTTAGCAGGCTGTGCCAAGGAAGCCTCGCTTCCCGCCCCTGGGGTACCGGCCGCTGTGGCCCCGACCATTACCAACGCCACCGTCGCCAATGGGGTGATGATGCAAGGCTTTTACTGGGATGTGCCCACCAGCACCCCCGCCGGCACCTGGTGGCAAAACCTGGGCAGCAAAGCCACCGAGCTCAGCCAGGCCGGCATCACGGCCGTGTGGCTGCCGCCGGCCTACAAGGGCTCGGGGGCCCAGGACGTGGGCTACGGCGTGTATGACCGGTACGACTTGGGCGAATTCAACCAAAAAGGCACCGTGGCTACCCGCTACGGCACCCTGGCCCAGCTGCAGAGCTGCATCACGGCCCTGCACGGCAAGGGCGTGCAGGTGTACGAAGACATGGTGATGAACCACCTGACTTCGGCCGATGCCCAGGAGCAGTTCAACGTGGGCGGCACCAACTACAACGTGTACACGAGCTTCACCTACCCCGGCCGCAACAACGTGTACAGCACCTACAAATGGCATTATTATAACTTCAACGCCACGCAGCAGGCGCCCAACAATGGCTGGTACCAGTGGAACGCCTACGACTTCCAGCCCTACGCCAACGGCGACGCCTACGACAACCTGCTGGGCTCGGAGATTCGCTACGCCGACGTGAACCAGCGCACCGAAACCAAGAACTGGGGCAACTGGATTACCACCAAGCTCAACCTGGACGGCTACCGCCTCGACGCTACCAAGCACATCCAAACCTCGTTTGTGAACGAATGGCTGGACGCGGTGAAGGGCACCAGCGGCCGCTTCGCCGTGAGCGAAGCGTGGTTTCGCAACCTGAGCGACCTGAACAACTACGCCGCCGCCACCGGGGGCCGCACCAGCTTGTTCGACGTGCCGCTGCACTACACTTTCCAGGACATGAGCAACGGCAACGGCGCCTGGGACATGCGCGGGCTGCAGTTTGCCGGCTTCACCGAAGCCAACGGGGCCTTGTCGGTTTCCTTCGTCGACAACCACGACACCGACCACCGGGAGGGCGCCCTCTACTCGCCGGTAGTCAACCTGAAGATGCTGGCCTACGCCTACATTCTCACCCGCGAAAAGGGCTACCCCTGCGTGTACTACCGCGACTTTTACGAGTACGGCCTGGGCACCCAGCTTAAGAAGCTCCTGGCCATTCGCAAAGCCAATGCCTATGGGGCTGCCAATGAATACACCGGCGTGAACGACGCCAACGTGTATGCCTATTCCCGAGCTGGCGACGCCACCCACAAGGGTCTGCTCCTGCTGCTGAACGACGGCGGCAGCGCCGCTAGCAAGGGCATCACCACGCCCTTCCCCAATGCCACCCTCACCGATGCGACCGGGAACAACACCGGCACCGTGACCACCAACGCCAGCGGCTACGGCGTGTTTCCGGTGGGGGCCCGCTCCTACGCAGCGTGGGTGCCAGGCGGTGGCACCACCACGCCCCCTCCCACCGGCACCACGGCCGTGCAGTTCAACGTGAACTACAGCGGCACCGTGGCCGGCCAAGACGTGTACGTGCTGGGCAGCACCGCCCAGCTCGGCGCCTGGAACGCGGCCAACGCCATCAAGCTCAGCGGCGCGGCTTACCCCAAGTGGAGCGGCACCATCAACCTGACCAGCGGCACATCGGTGCAGTTCAAATACATCCGCAAGGACGGCGCCGGCAACGTGCTCTACGAGGGCGGCTCCAACCGCGTGTTCACGCCCACGGGCACCAGCCAGGTGCGCAACGATACCTGGCAATAACGCCGGTTCGGCAGCGGCGTACGCCTGCCGGTCCGACGCCCTAGGCGTCCGACCGGTTGTTGCCAGCACTATCCATACTCAACGTCCTCACAACAACCGGTCGGACGCCTAGGGCGTCGGACCGGGGCCTACCTTGGGCACGAACTCAATCCAGTGTGGCAATGGCGCTGCTGTTTGCCCCGGCAAAGCCCGCAACCAAAAAAGGCTGACCATTCCGGTCAGCCTTTTTTGTTTCTAAACAAGTTGCTGGAAATGAACCGGATGAGCCAGTCTCAGCGTAGCGATAAACTTCCGTTGCCTAACGCCGGCGGCGCGGCTTCTCGTCTTCGTCCTCATCGTCGTCATCCCCGAAGGTGGGCATGGTGAACATCGACGAGAGCAAGTCTTTGAACTGCGCGCCCGAAGTGAGGCGGTTGCGCGAAATCAGGCTGTGCTCGGCCAGGCCGTGCAGCAGGAATTCCATGAGGAAATAGGTGTGCTCAGGGGTCTCTTCCGGGTGCAGTTCCTTCACGATGTCGCGCAGGCCGGGCACCTGGTCGAGAGCCTTTTTGTAGTCGGCAGTACTGGCGTCGTGCAACAGGTCCAGCGTGTTGCCGCTGCCGAACCACTCCTGCACCGTTTTGTAGGGCGAAGGCCGGTTTTTCAGCTTTTTCGACTTGTCGGGGTCGGGGAAGTACTGAAGGAAAAGCGTGCGGACAGCTTTGCCCATGAGTTTCTCGGCCACGATGCCGGCACCTTCCTGCTCGCCTTCGTACACCAATTCCACCTTGCCCGTAATGGCGGGCACGGCCGAGATAAAGTCCCCCACGCGCACGTAGGTGTTTTTTTCGCCATTCACCAGGGCGCGGCGCTCGGCGCCGGCTATCACCTGCTCGTAGGCCGAGATGGTGAGGCGGGCCGACACGCCCGACTTGGCATCCACGAACTCGGAACCGCGGGCCTCTACGGCCACCTGCTCCACCAGGTCGTGCACGATTTCGTTGCTGGTCACCATGCCCTTCTGCTCGTCCTTGATGCGGGCTTCCTGCTTGGTGATGCGCTTGCCGATTTCGATGGACTTGGGGTAGTGCGTGATAATCTGGGCGTCAATCCGGTCCTTGAGCGGCGTCACGATGCTGCCGCGGTTGGTGTAGTCCTCGGGGTTGGCCGTGAACACGAATTGAATATCGAGCGGCAGCCGCACCTTGAAACCGCGAATCTGGATGTCGCCTTCCTGCAGGATGTTGAACAGCGACACTTGAATACGGGCCTGCAAGTCGGGCAATTCGTTAATCACGAAAATACCCCGGTGCGCCCGCGGAATCAGGCCGAAATGAATCACCCGCTCGTCGGAATACGGCAGCTTGAGGGTGGCGGCTTTGATGGGGTCGGCGTCGCCGATGAGGTCGGCCACGGACACGTCGGGCGTGGCCAGCTTCTCGGTGTAGCGCTCATCGCGGTGCAGCCAGGCCACGGGCGTGTTGTCGCCGTGCTCGGCAATCAGGTTTTTGGCAAACACCGACAGCGGCTGCAGCGGGTCGTCGTTCAATTCCGAGCCGGCCACCACGGGCATGTACTCGTCGAGCAAGTTGATGAGCAGGCGCGCAATGCGGGTTTTAGCCTGGCCGCGCAAGCCCAGCAGGTTGATGTGGTGCCCGGCCAGAATGGCGCGCTGCAAGTCCGGAATCACGGTCTCGTCGTAGCCGAAGATGCCCGGAAATACTTCTTCTTTGTTTTGGAGCTTGTTAATCAGATTTTGCCGCAACTCAGCTTTTACCGAGCGGGGCTTGTAGCCACTGGCGCGTAGCTGGCCCAGGGTCTGGATGTTGTCGTGCTTCATAAAGGGCGTTGGAGGGAAACTGGCTTCCCAAGGGCTTTAACCGTGAAAGGCGGGCTGAGGTTCAGGCGGTGGCCACGCCCGGTCATGAGCCCACAACCGCGCTAGTGGCGCAGCCGGAAGGCGAGGTACGTTGTCCCGCCCACTTCGTCGTCCCAACGCTTCAGAATGAGCAGCAGCTCGCCAGAATTGAAGGGGTCGCTGAAATGATAGTAGTAGGTGCCGGCGGGGTAAAAGTCGTACTGGGGCGCGGGCGGCAAGCGCTTGGCACCCGGCCGGGGCCGAAACGTGAGGGTGCTGTCCGTGACGGTATAGGTGCCGTCGCCATTGAAAGCCGGTATTTCAGAGTCTTCGCTAACCGTTTTTGCCCAGTGCGAGCCGGCATACTGAAATTTTCCGTCCCGTAGCGTCACGATTGGCCGTTCGCGGTAGATGAAATAGGCCTTCAGGTCGATACTGTCCGTCGCCCCCTTCCATTGCGCGGCCGGCTTTATGTAAGAGTCATTTTGCATGAAGTGTGCTTGCCGCAGCAGGCCCTGCCGCACGAAGGCCTGGTTTTGGCTTTTGGCAATATCGGCCCGCACGCCTTGGAGGAAAATAGCCTTATGCTCCTGTTCCGTTGCGGTCAGGGAAGCAAGATAGACAGCTTGGTTGTGGGCCGTGATGCGCCGCACCACCGCCGAAGCCGTGTCCTGCGAAAAATGCAGCTCAAAAAGGCTCGACGCTCCCCAGTTGCGCGAACCACGGGCCAGCACCCGGTCTCCATCGGCCCACAAGCGGGTAATGTATAAGTCGTCCGAACTTGCCAAGTAGCCGTGCCAAGGCACGGTAATGCGGTCACGCACCTCAAACACCCGCCAGGTGCCGCCCCCGTCTTCCGTCTTTAGCACCAGCCGGTCGGTGAGCTGCACCAGCAGCCGCGCCTCGGCGCAGCCCGCAGACACCAGTTGGCCCAGGTGGCCCAGTAGCAGTTTCGGCCGGCGCCCACGCCCGGCGGCCAGGTACACGCTGGCCCGCCCGGGCTCATACGTCCGCGCTTGCCGAACCCCTTCGGTACGGCGCACCGTGAGCAGCGGGCACGTGAAAAGCGAGTCGGACAACGGGCCCGCTGCCGCAAGGGGCTGGGCGAGCCACTCGGTGGTAATGCGGTCGGGGCGAGCGGCCGGGTTGCGAAAAAAATTCCAGCCGCAGTTGGCAATGCGGCCCCCCTCCACTTGCACGTTAAGCAAGGGCAAGTATGCCGCCGGCACCCAGAAACGGCCGGGGCTGAACGGGATGGAATCGACGCGCAGCACCTGGGCGCCGAAGGCATTCAGCCCGTAAATGCGCATCGTGTCGGAGCCGTGTACCACATTCACCGTAAAATCCGAGGGCACGATTCCCCCGCCCGGCGTGGGCACAGCAGCGTAGGCGCGGTAGCCGTCGCGGCCATCCTGCCGGAAGGCCGGCGCGAAATCATACCCCTGGCCCCGGTGGCTGCGTAGCTCCTCGGGCGTGTCGGGCCGCCAGGTCGGGAAGCAGCGGTAGTCAGAACGGCTGGGTGCTACCAGCCGGCCCTGCGGGTCGAACAGCCGGAACCGCAGCTCGCCGCCCCACGGCCCGGGCTGGGCTAGGCCGCGCAGGGCCGACGTAATAAAGAATATGATAAAGAATAACAGCAGCCGGCCTTTTTTCATGGCCTGAATATAGCGGCTGTCCTTGCGGCGCTACAACGTCTTGCGGCGGTTTTTCTTGTAGTCTTCGAACACCAGGTGGCCCAGGCCTTTCAGGCCCGAATAGTAGGCTTTGCCCTGGTTTACCTCCGTAAACTCCTCCACAAATTTCTGCAAAAACGGGTCGGAGGTAATCATGAAGGTGGTGATGGGAATCTTGACGCGGCGGGCGGCGGCGGCCAAGTTCAGCGTCTTGTTCACCACTTTGCGGTCGAGGCCGAAGGCGTTTTTGTAGTAGCCGTTGCCTTCCTTCAGGCAAGTGGGTTTGCCGTCGGTAATCATGAAAATCTGCTTGTTGGGCGTTTTGCGCTTGCGGAGCAGGTCCATGGCCAGCTCCAGGCCGGCCACGGTGTTGGTGTGGTACGGGCCCACTTGCAGGTAGGGTAAGTCCTTCACTTCAATCTGCCAGGCGTCGTTGCCGAACACGATGACGTCGAGGAAGTCCTTCGGGTACTTCTGCTTCACGAGCTCGGCCAGGGCCATGGCCACCTTTTTAGCGGGCGTGATGCGGTCCTCGCCGTAGAGTATCATGGAGTGCGAGATGTCAATCATCAGCACGGTGCTGGTCTGGGACTTGTGCTCGTTTTCGCGCACTTCCAGGTCGCCTTCGGTCAGCATGAACTCGCCGCCTTCCATGCCGTGGTTCAGCTGGGCATTGCGGATGGATTCCGACATCTGAATCGACTCCAACGAGTCGCCGAAGCGGAACTCGCGCAGGTCGGTGCTTTGCTCGTCGCCCTGGCCGGTGTGCGGCGTGCGGTGGTTGCCGGTGCTGCTCTTTTTGAGCTTGCCGAAAATTTCTTCGAGGGCTGATTTGCGGATGCCCTGCTCGGTTTTGGGCGTAATCTTGAATTCGCCTTTTTCCTGCTCGTTATCATCGATGTAGCCCTTTTTCTTCAGGTCATCGATGAAATTGCCCATGCCGTAGTTGTCGTCGGTGAGGCCGTACTGCTTGTCGAGCTCGTTGAGCCAGGAAAGCGCCTCGCCCACGT
Source organism: Hymenobacter sp. (assembly GCF_036388155.1). Lineage (NCBI taxonomy): Bacteria > Pseudomonadati > Bacteroidota > Cytophagia > Cytophagales > Hymenobacteraceae > Hymenobacter > Hymenobacter sp. The sequence goes on from NZ_DASVSI010000087.1 coordinate 49,121, forward strand.
CGCCGGAGGTGATGGTGACGAGCTGCATGAACAGCTTAAACAACGATTCAAAGCCCTTTTCGGGCTGGTCTTCGGGCACAAAATCGCGGAAGCGGAAGCCAACGGCCATAATATTTCTCTTTCAGGATAGGCTCAAAAAACAACAACAGCGCGGGCAATGTTCAATTGCGAGCAGCGCAAAGCTCCAGCTTTGCGTTTTGCTCGCACCGTCGGCATGGGTATTCCCGCTGTTCAACGGCAAGCATTCTGTTCAACAATACGCAAAGCTGGAGCTTGGCGCCATTTCCCACCCATGAAAGCCATCTGGAACAACACCGTCATCGCCGAAAGCGATGACACCGTGGTAGTTGAAAACAACCACTATTTCCCCGCCGATGCCATCAAAAAAGAGTTTTTTGAGGACAGCATCGCCCAAACCACCTGCCCCTGGAAAGGCCGCGCCAGCTACTACTCCCTGAACGTAAACGGCGAAAAAAACAAAGACGCCGCCTGGTACTACCCCGAGCCCAAAGACGCTGCCAAGGAAATTGCGGGCCGCGTTGCGTTTTGGAAAGGCGTGCGAGTGGAGAAGTAATTCAGCCACGTTTATCGGCAACAAACGGCCTGCTGAGCGCAGCCGAAGCCTCTCCCGCTCCAGCTGTCATGTTGAGCGTAGCAAAACATCTTCTCACAGCTGAACGGATGGTTCTGGCTGAATAAGGTCCTTCGCTGCGCTTAGGATAACAGCCCTGAGCAGTAGAGAGGTTTCGACTGCGCTCAGCAGGCCGTTCTTTGCTTTGAGCTACAACTGCGCAAGAATCGGGTTTTACCCTGAAGCCGAGCCCACGAATTTTGTGGTCAATCAGCTCGAAAACCCCATGACTGACTACCAACGCATTGCCGCGGCGCTCGACTTTTTGCGCACCAATTTCCAGGCCCAACCCAGCTTGGAGGAAGTAGCCGCACAGGCTCACTGGAGCCCCTTTCACTTCCAGCGCAAGTTTCAGGAATGGGCCGGCGTGTCGCCGAAGAAATTCCTCCAGTACCTCAGCCTCGACCACGCCAAAGGCCTGTTGCGCCAGCAAGCGTCCGTTGCCGAAGCCGCTTATGCAACCGGCCTTTCTGGTACCGGTCGCCTGCACCACTTATTTGTGACGCTGGAGGCCATGACGCCCGGTGAATACCGGCACGGCGGGGCCGCGCTGGCCATCAGCTACAGCTTCGGGGAGAGCCCATTCGGCACTTATTTGGCCGCGTCCACGGCCCAGGGCCTGTGCAAGCTCACGTTTGCCGAAAACGAGGCGGAGGCCTTGGCTGAACTGCGGGCGGAGTGGCCAAACGCTGCGCTGACAGCCGCCGAAAGGCCTTCGCATGTGCTGCTGTCCCGCTTTTTTGCGCGCACCTTCTCCCCCACCGAGCGGCTGCACCTGCACCTGAAAGGCACGCCGTTTCAGCTCAAAATCTGGGAGTCCCTGCTGCGCATTCCCGAAGGCCAGCTGCGCACGTACTCGCACGTGGCTGCAGCGGCCGAAAGCCACGCCGCCGTGCGGGCCGCGGGCACCGCCATCGGCGCCAATCCGGTGGCCTACCTCATCCCCTGCCACCGCGTTATTCGCGGCACCGGCGAGTTGGGCCAGTACCGCTGGGGCGCCACGCGCAAGGCGGCCCTGCTGGGCTGGGAAGCCGCGCAAACCGTTGCTTAGCTATTGTTCGAGTTGTTAGCGCGGCATTGCTGACCAGCCCCGCAACACATGGCGCCGGAGGGCAAGCAATGCGGCCGAGCGGCCGGCTCAGGCCGGGCGGGCGTCGGCCAGCCGGCACACTTTCCCTGCCAGCCAGGCGTAGCTGTACATGGCGACCGCCTTCATTGTGCTTTGCCTTTTTTTGAAATCCCACACGTCGCGCAGAAAGTCTGGGTAGTTTTTGCTGTTGAGCTGGTCAAAGGCCACCGAAATGGTGTTGGTGAGCGAATAGGCCGTGTGCCAGGTGCCAAAGGGGATGAAGAGGGTTTCGCCGGGCCCCACGGTGAAATGAATGGGAGTGGCTTGGCTGTAGAGCGGAAATTTCTCAAAATCCGGCTCGAACACGTTCAGCTCCGATTGCCAGGAATCGTTGGGCTTGGGGTAGAGCAGGTGCTCCTGCCCACGCGGAAACACGGTGAACCGCTTTTCGCCGTAGAGCTGGGTAATCCAGGCGTTGAGGTGGTAATAATCGAGGTGCAGGTAGGGAAACTTGCCGCCGGGGCCACCGATGAATAATTCGGTTTCGCCGCCCCAGTGCCCCAGCGAAAAAGCTTTGTGATTCAGCCAATTAGGCTTGGCATAATTCAAGTCCAGGGGCTGCAACAGCGGCAGCACTTCGGGCAGCGTCGCGGGAATGTCGAAGATGCACGGGTAGGGCGCCGGCCGCTCGGGGGTGCTGTTTTCGAGCAGGTCCATCACTTGGCGCATCGAGTATTCCTGCCCGTTGACGGTGGTGGTCCGGTCGCCGAAATGCTCGGCAAACCACGCCGGCGTGAACAGGCCGTTGGCCTTCCACACCTGGGCGGCCTGCGTAAAAACCACTGGCACGCCGGGATAGTAGAACTCCTGCATGAACTCGCGGTGCGAGATGTTGCCAACCCGTTGAATTTCCATTTTTAGCTAATGATAAGACTTTGGGCGGAATGCCCGCGACAAAAGCCCCGAAATATACCTTTTAATAGATAGATACAAGCAAGGCAGCATTAGCGTAGGAGCCTCGACTGGGGTGGCCTCGGCCGGCCCAGCAGAACCTGCTTGGCGCTACGGGATGCACCCCACCCAACAAGGGCAAAAAAAGCCCCACTCAGCGGGGCTGGGTGGGGCGGTGTGCCGGGGCCGTCAGGCTACGAAATCCACTTGAACTTGTACTCCAGCTTGGGCACGGGCATGCGGTCGGCCACGCGGCGCAGGCGGTTGGGCAGGGCCATGATGTAGTCACGGGCTTTTTCGGCCTCGCCGTTCAGGCCCTTGATGTGCTCGATGTCCCAGTCAACAATAAGTGAGTCGAGGATGTCGGTGTAGTCGGCGCTGGTGTACACGCCCAGGCGCTGGGCGGCGTCGGTGAAGTGGCCAAAGGTTTTGCCCATTTCCACGCCCATTTCGCGCATGTAGTGGGCCGGCATCACGATTTTCTTGCGCATCATGTCTTCGAAGGCCAGCATCATTTCGGAGGGGTCGACTTCAAAGATTTTCTCCACGAAGGTTTTGTAGGCGCGGGCGTGGCGGTTTTCATCGCCGGCAATCATGCCGCAGATTTTCGAGAGCTGGTCGTCGCCGGCGGTGCGGGCCAGCTGGCCCACGCGGCGGTGCGAGATGTTTGTGGCCTGCTCTTGGTAGCTGGTGTAGACAAAGGCGCGGTAGGGGTCGTTAGCCGTGCCGAGGTCGAAGGCGTCGTTGATGAGGTACTGGGTGGATACTTCCATCTCGCGCATGTTCACGCGGCCCGAGAGGTAGAGGTAGCGGTTGAGCAGGTCGCCGTGGCGGTTTTCCTCGGCCGTCCAGCCCCGAATCCATT
>NZ_DASVSI010000088.1:0-41564 GCF_036388155.1 Hymenobacter sp.
TCACCTGGTCAACTCCTTTCACCGGCGCGGCATCCACTTCAAGGCCCTGGACCTGGGCATCGACACCACCACGCCGGCGGGCAAGTTCATGCTCTCCATCTTCGCCTCGCTGGCCGAGTACGACCGCGAGAGCATCCTGGAAAAGACCAAGGCCGGCCAGCAGCTGGCTGCGGCGCAGGGCAAGCACATCGGCCGGCCAAAAGGCTTGGATGCCGAGAACTTAGCCAAGGTGAAAAAGGCGCTGGAAAAAGGCTTGTCTGTGACTGAAACCGTAGAGTTGACCGGCATCAGCCTCTCCAGCGTCAAACGCTACCGCAAGCACCTGCTGAGTGCGCTTACCTAATGTCACGGCTACCCGGAAGGGCTTAGCGTAATTTTATCCCCCGCTGCTATCAAGAAGGCCAAAACGGCATCTGTTGAAAAACCAAGGATATATTCAGTATGATACTTCCTTAGATTAAGCTTGACCCCTGCTTATTTGGAAGCAGTACAATCTATATGACAAGTGGCAGGCAAGGCGTTGCCCGGATTATTCCAACAACACCCGGACCGCTGCTGGGTGGTGGGACACGCGCAGCAAGTACAGTCCCCGGGGCAACCCTTGCAGGTCGAGTGACAGGGCACCGGACGTGGCGGGCGTCACCGTGGCCCGGTACACGACCCGGCCCAGCACGTCCCGAAGTTCCATCGGGGTTGGGCCCCGAAACGCGCCCTGCACCGTAAGCAGCCCTTTCGAGGGATTGGGCGCCACCGACCACGGGCTTGGTGACCGAGACGCCGTGCCCGCGGCCAGCGCAGTCGTCAGGACGACCGTAAAATCGCGCACCTGCCCCAAACTCTCCTCCCGCTCGCACGGACCCGGGGGCGACAACAGCCGGTTATACGGGTCGCCGGCCCATTGCACCACGCGCAGGCGCAGCGGCTGGCCGGTCACGGCGGTGGCGGGAACCGCGAGGGTCCCCACGATGGCATTTTGCCCCTGACCAGCCTCTAGCGAATTGAACACCAGTTCGCCCGGCGCCTCGAACACGCCGTTGTCGTTGGCGTCGAGCCAGGCAAAAAAGCCGGCGCCGGCGGGGTTAGAATCGACAAAGCGCACAGGGTAACCCACGCCCCGGACCAGGTTCAGGGGCGCCTGCGTACAGGTTTCGTCCCGGTAGCCGGGCGAATTGTGGGGCTGGTGGTACCGGAAGGCCGGGCCAATGCGCAGCGTGTCGATGCCGTGCTGGCCGGCGGTGCGGCCCGCCAGCGGCGAGGGCAGGCACTGGGCTGGCCGCGGCCCGGCCGCCAGGGCGCTGACCCGCACATAGCCCGTGCGGGCCAGCGTGCGAGTGCCATAGGCGTTGCTGGCCTGTAGCGACACGGTGTAAGTGCCCGAGGCAGCGTACCGATGCAGCGGGTGCTGCTGCGGCGAGTTGCCGCCGTCGCCAAACGCCCACTGCCAAGCGGTGGGCGCAAACCAACTCGTGTCGCGAAACTGCACCAAGCCGTTGCAAGCAAGCGGCAGGTCGGCGTGAAACCCGGGCTGTGGGGCAACCGGAGGGGGAGTAATGACGACGGTGTAGTCCTCCACGGCCCCGTTCAGGAACGAGGGGGTGCAGGCCGCCGGGTACACGTACTGCGACGGCTGGTGGATGATAGCCCGCAGCCGGGTGGCCCCGGCTTTGGCCCCGGCCGGCACGCGAAGGGATACGAGTTGGGGGCTGAACTGGGCCACGGGCCCGGCGCGCTCCGACTGACTGAAGACGCCGTCCTGGTTGTAATCTATCCACACGCTGACCGCGGTCGGGGGCGCGCTGCCAGAGAAGGGGTACGGCGGGGTCTCGGTGCGCAGCGGGTAGCTCTGGCCCGCCTGCAAGGTGGCGTACTGGTTCGTGAAGTCCCGGTAACCCACGCCGGCCCCCCGGAAGTCGCGGTTGTCGAGTTCGGCCAACTGCAGGCGCGTGAAGTACAAGGGGCTGTTGCCCGAACCGCCCGTGCCGCCTGCAACGCAGTAGCTCGGGCAGGCGGCCGCCACGGCCACTTGCTGGCGAGCCGTATCGCGGCCAAAGGCATTTTGCGCCACCAAGCGCACCTCGTGCACGCCCGGCGTGGCGTACGTGTGGGACGGCGGATTGGGCTGGCTGGCAGTGCTGCCGTCGCCAAAGTCCCAAGCGTAGGCAGTAGCCCCGCCCGTGGTGGTATTCGTCAGGTTCACGCGCACCGGGCCGCAAAGCTGCTGGTATTGCAACGCGAACGAGGCCGTGGGCCGGGCAGCGTTGGGCAGTAGCGTAACCGAGTAATCTTCCACTTGGCCCGACTGCACGGCCGTGCAAGGGCTGGTGCCGGTACTGCCTGCCACATCGGCGACAATGCGCAGGCGCAACGCCCGGTGGTAAATTGGGGCCAAGGTCGAGGCAATGGTGAAGGGTACCGTGGGGCTCTGCACGGCCAACCCTTGATAGAGCAGCTCCGAAGTGCTGCTAAACTGACCATCGTCGTTCAGGTCGAGGTACACGCGCACGTCATGCGGGCTCGGGCCGGTTGTCAGCTGCAGCAAGTTGGGCTGGTCGGCTGTAAGCGTGGCCCGGGCAGCGCAACTAAAGTCCTCGTACCCAGCTTGCCCATCGGCCGAAGCGTGGTCGAGGCCAGCCAGACGCACGCGGGTGATTCCATACTGGCAGCAGTACGCCGTGGTAGCCGGCCGACAGGTGCTGGTCCGGGGACCGTCGGTGCGCACCCGCACGTAAGCGGTGCGGGTAAGTGAGTCGCAGCCGCTAGCATTACATGCGCGCAATTGCACTGCATAGGTACCAGCCGTTGCATAGGTGTGCGTAGGATGCTGCTGAGTACTCGTGCCGCCATCTCCAAATTGCCAGAGCCAAGTGGTGGGAGAGTTCAGCGATGCATCTTGGAAGGCCACTACGCCGCTGCAGGTCATTGTATCGGCCGTGGCAAAACGCGAAACTGGGGGCGCATTGCCCGCCACGATGCGCACTTGGTAGTCTTCGGTTTGGGAGTACTGCGGCGTGGAGCAAGCCGTGGGAACGGAGGCGTTGGCATAGTCAGCCGCGATGCGCAGCCGCAGGGGCTGGTTGAGGGTCGCAGTGGCTGGCACCGTGAAGCTGGCGGTGTGGGCCTGCGCGTTGAGCGAGTACATCACCCGCTCACTTGGAGCGAAGGTGCCGTCGTTGTTGTAATCAATCCATGCCACCGCGTTTTCGGCGGCCGAGGTGCCCGTTTGCACGCGCAAGGTGTAGGTAGAGCCTTGCAACATGTTGGCCCCGCGCCGGCAGCTGTAGTCGCGGTAACCGTCGGTGCTGCCGTTGGTGGTGGTGTCTAAGTTGGCTAGTTGCACGCGGTAGATGCCCATGCCGAACGCAGCGCTAGCGGCCGGGACGGAGTTAGGGGTGCAGATATTAATAATGGGACATTGGGCATTGCAATCAATGCAGCAAGTGCTAATAAAATAGCAACAAGCAGCGAATATGAATGGGCTATCAATACATCCGATTTTTTTCATATTTTATTGTAATTTTTACTGCAATAATTGAATTATTTGCAAGTTAGCCTTGCTTAATGTTGGTTGTATTACCTCTAATAACACACTATTGAATATAAGAAGCAGGCAATAGTGTTATGCAAAAAAATTATTTAACTATGGATAAATTATAACTGTAACAGTCCTTGCAACTGCCTTCTATTTTAACCTTTTTTACTAAAAATACAGCATTGATTGGAGTAAGGAAATGCGGTTTTGTATTCATGAGGCTATCAGGTATTTCAAGAAAATTTATTACCGAATTATTGTAGTCAAATGACTCAAAATCTTCTTCGTAAACAATCTCATTGTTCAGTGTGAATATCATTCTTCTGTAATCATCACGCACGCCATTACCATGGTAATGAATTCCCGTAACCTTGCTAATCGAATCTGAGGTAATCCATGCCCCAAAAAAGTAAAGCCTATCCCATTGAAAAGGTGTCACTTCTCTTAACGACAGGTTGCATATGGGTTTTTCTATATTGCCACAATCTTGACTGACTTTATTTATTAGCCTGTCTGTCATGCCTGTCTTACATCCCGTAATAGCGGTAACAAAAAGTAAAATACTTATTTTATTACTTATCATTGATTTTGTTTTAATTAGGGTGAAGGAATTACTAGTATTTATGAGAATAGCACCTGCTCTATTCTTATAACAGTCTATGGATGGTACCCTACAGTCTAAAGACAAATGTGTTAATCTGTACTTGCTTGCATATGCGCTATTTTTTGGCATTTCGGTTGACGTACTTAATTGTCCAGATATTGTGTATTAAACAAGCTGGCAATGAATAATGTGTTCACGCCTACCTTACATGGAGCATCATTTCATCGTGTTTGGCTTTATCTGCTTGAGCTTGTTCGGTTTTAGTTCTTCCAGCATCATTAAGCTGTTGAAATCTTGTTTGTAAGGACGTATACTGCTGAGGAGATAATTGACTCATTCCTATTTGATATGAGCCATCCTTCTGTTTAGTAACTGTCCATAGCCCGTCAGTCGCAAATTGTTCTAGTACTTTGCCAGCAATATCTTTCATGCCCTGCCCCGAGTTTGCTGCCCCGATATCTCTTCCAATTTGATTGTTTAACAAATCAACATGCATATCAGCCTCATTCTTTGATGAAAACATTGTCTGAGAAAGGTCAGCATTTGGATTTCTTTCGTGAGCATCTGCAAATGTTTTGGCATCATCTGAGCCAAATTGACTTGTCATAGTACCTGACCATAACGCATGCCTAAAGGCATTACTTTGATTACCATCATCTCCTAATAATACAGAGTGTTTAGAGGCATCTGATGCCCCTCTTGTCGCAAATCGTTCAGAACTCATCGAAATATTGGAAGAGCCCTTAGTCGGTTCACCAATCCATAAAGCTTCAAAAGGATGTGCCAAGGCTGCTAGATACATTCTTACTCCGGAAGGTAAGCTGGGCGGGTCGTGTGGGCCGTCATGAGAATCTTGAGCAGCCATCCCATCAGGGTCGATGAAGCGAATGGGGTTGTCGAAAGCGTAATTATAAGGGCTATGCCGCCGCATCTGGTCCGCCAACGGGTCCACCGCGTGCCACCGCCCAAGCTGCGCATCATACATCCGCGCTCCATAGTCAGTCCAGTTCAGCCCAAAGTCCTCCTGCTTCTCTTTGCCGTTGTATTGGTACTTGCTGTCGTAAGCGCTTGACGACTCAATGCCGACCAGATTCAAGCCAAAGGGGTCGTAGTGGTTTTCCTGGACCACGGGCGAAGTCAATCGCAGCTGCACGTCGTCAAAGTAGGCTGGAGTATCGCTCTCGTTGATTAGGCTGACCTGCACGTAGCCGGCACTGTCCGCTCTTAATCCGGTTTGCAGGTGCTGCCACTCGTCCCGGGCCGTGCGCCGCAAGGGCAGGGTTCGGGTCGCCACGAGCTGGCTGTCCCGATTGAAAAGCTCGTACCGCAGGAAGGCCGTGGGCACTTCCGCCCGCCGTGAGTGAAGCAACTCGGGTACCACCGCCAGCGAAGCCCCCAGAAAGGGCAGGCGCCGCCGCTTACCCGGCAGGGCTTGCTGCTGGTCAGAGGCGTTAACGTTGGGATTGCCTAGGACGGCCGCCCCGGCAAGAATCGTCCCTTTTTGCCCGAAGGAAACGAGGGAGGCGGTACGGTCGTAGCGGCCATAGGCTTCCGTATGGACGCTGTCCCCGGCGGCGATGGCCAGCCGAATGCTGGGGCCCTGCCGGCGTCCGCTGCGGGCTTCTAACCGGGCGACGTAGTCCCCGCTGCGGGCGTGGGCCGCGTCGCGCAGGCGTGTTTCAGCCACGTGCGCAAACTCCTTTTCCTCTTGCGTGCCGTTGGCCGGCTCCATGCCGGCCGTGCGCTGCAAGGTGTTGTCGCCTTCGTCGGTGAAGGCGAAGCGCAGGTTGCCCAGGTGGTCTTTCAGGTGGTATTCGTACTTCCAATGCAACGAGCCATTGCTCGGCACGTGGGTATACAGCATTCGTCCTTCGGCCGTGGGCGTGAATTTTAACACCTTGTCTTCGTAGACGAAGCTGCCGGCATAATCGGTGTTGTGTTCAAAGGAGTACGGCTGACCGGGCGCGCCATAAGCGGGGTTCATCTTCCAGGTGTGCTTCTGCAGCTTGGCTCCGCTGGCCGAGTACGTGAAGCGGATGCTCTGGCGGGTATTATTACGAATCAGATAAATCCACTCCGGTTTATTGAGCACGTTGTAGGTAATGTTGGTGATGCCCTTGTTGCGGTCCGAAGACAGGTTGCCCATTTGGTCGTACGTGTACTCGGGGGCGCTCGCCGGACTGTTGGCCGTCGCGGGAGTGTAAGGCCCGGTGAGGTCCTCAAAGTCGTGGGTCGCCGCCGTGGCAGGAACGTCGTCCACCGCGACGAGTCGGTTGCCCTCGTGGGCATACGTGAGTTGGTCGAGCACCCCCCATCCCGCCGCTTGGCCGGGCGCGGAGGTTTGCCCCATCCGTTTCATCGTTTTCAGGTTGCCGTTCGCGTCGTAGGTGACGTTGTCAACCGAATAGTTCTGGTTGTTGTATATACCCCACCCGCTTGCTCCGTCCGTACGGTAATCAGCGGCACTAAGCCGGTTGGCGGCGTCGTACCGGTAAGCGTACGCGCGCAGGGAGTTTCCCGTGGCGGCGTTCCGCGTGTGCCACATCACCCCTGAAATGTTCCCGTTGTACTGGAAGGGAGTGGTGCCAATGCCGTCGTTGAGGGTGTTGTACATGAGTTCCATGCCAAACAAGTCGGGTTGTTCCGAGGGCCGGTCCGCGTTGGGGTCGGCCCCGTTGAAGGAAGTTCCGTTGTTGGACAGTCTGCGGTCGTTGATGTTGGCCAGCCACCCCCGGATATTATACCGGTGGTCCACTGACTGCAAAAAGGACACCCCTTTCCCGGCCGGGGTCAGGTCCGTGCTGTGCAGCTTCTTGTCGGTCATCTGGCCGACTTCGTTGTAATCGTAGTGAGCCAACACGATTTTAGCCTGCCCCGTTACTTGCTGGCGGATGTCGGTCAAGCGGCCGGCATGGTCGTAGTCAAACTCCTGCAGGACTGTCTGGGGAATGGCCCCGTTCTGGCTGTTGGTTGGGTAGACGTGGGTGGTCAGCGACTTGGTCGTCCGCCCCGCAAAATCCACGAGCTGGGTGGTGCGCTCCATGCCACTGGGCGCACTTGAAGTCAACGAGTATAAGTCCCGTTGCGTTTGAATGGTCCGGTAATTTTCGTCGTAATACGTAACCGTAGTGAGCCAGGGAGTGAACCAGGGACTGGCGTTGGCGCCGAGCACCCTTTCCGAATACCCCGTTATCTGTCCGTTAACGTTTAAATTACGCTTATCCACCGTGACGCTGTTTTCGTCCACGAACGAATAAGCGGCTAACGCCGTGTGGTCATAGGAATCGTAGTACGTGCGGGTGAGCACGTCGTATTCCGTCGCCGAGGTCGGAACCGAGCGCGTCAGGGTGTAATCGTACTTGGCCGGATTCGCTGAATTGGGCACGGCGTCTTCCCACTGGCCAACAACGCCGTCAACCTGGGCCTGCAACGGGATGCGGCTTAGAGAAGTCAAGTACTGGCCGGTCATGATGGGGCGCCCTAATGCGTCGTACTTTATGAATTGCCACGTATTGCCCTGGTTGGCCCGATTGGTTAGCACCACTTGGTCCCGGCGGTTGTACACCAAGAGCTCCGGACCGGCGCCGGGCACCTGCTTTTCCACCAAGCGCCGGAGGCCATCGTACTCGTAGCGAAAGCACCACGTATCCACGAAAGCGGAATTGAGCCGAATGGCATCGGTGGACAGCCGGCTGCTGGGAATGGGCTCCTCTTCGTTGCCGTCGGGCATCCTCCATTTAACCGCAAGGTTGTCCCCTCCATCATATTCTTTTTGCAAGGCTTCGATGTAGTAACGTTGCCCGCCAACCAGCGTCACGGGCGCCGACTGTTGGGTGGCCTCCCAACTCCAGACCCGGGAAGGGGTCCAGTTGTTGACCGCCGCAATCCGTTGCTTTTGCCCAGGGCTTTCCGATGCGCTGAGCCACAATTCCGAGTTATCGTCCGAGGCAATCCAAAAGGTGTATTGGCCCGAAAGGGGCGCCGTCACATACCCTCGGACCCGTTGGCCATATTCATCCGCTACGTCGGTCGGCGCTTCGAAAGAGAAAAGCGCTTGAGCAGCATTATTGGAAGGCACCGCAATGGGGGTGCGAAAATTATCAGGAACGGCGCCCAGCGGAATATTCTTGACCTTCAAGCCCGGAGCGTTAATCCAAACTTCGCGGGCCAGCTGGCCCGCTCCACCGGCCTGGGGCAGGCGCCGGGTCCCTTCGGGAGAGATGACCACCCGTAAGTTTCCCAGGTCGTCGTGTACATACTGAGTAATCAAAAAACTCGCGTCGGCGCTGGTGGAACTTGCGGCAGTTGCTTCCTGCACTTTTTTCTGAACCACCCTGCCTTGTGCATCGGTGTAGGTCACCGAGAGTAGGTCGTTTTCATCGCGGGTTTCGACCACAAGCAGCTGGCCCGCGCCGTAGTAGCCGGGGGAAGCGACGGCTTTGGGCTCCAAGCCGGCTTCCCACTGGCGCACTTCGCCCGGGCGGTTGGTGCGTTGCACCGTTCGCTGCGTGTGGCCCGTGCCCGAGGCGTTGGGCTGCCAGGCCGTTCCGGGGGCCCCTTGCTCGACGGGACGGTTCAGCGGCGAGGCTTCGAACACCGTTTCGGCAAAAGCCGCCGCGTCGTGGGCCACGTTTAAGTTCCCGTTCTGGGTCGTCCCGGTTTGGCCGTTGGTGTTATAAAAGGCCGGTTGGCCGGTCGTGGGGTTGAGCGCATCGGTTTTGAAGTCGCCGTTGGTCCCTTTCACGTAGGGCAAGTACGCCCGGGGAGAACGACCAAATGGGTCGTAGGCCACGGGCACGACCACGTCCTGCGAAGCCGGGCTTCCTTGTTTGACAACGGTTTGGTCAAGCCGGCCCAGCCCATCAAAATACTGCGTGGTTACCTGCAGTGCTGCCGTGGAAAGTTGGTTGAAGTCATAAGGCGTCTGCAGCCCGGCGATTTGAGGAGTACGCGTGGTGACAAAATTGCGATTGGACTGAATCACTCGCACCGTGACCGGCGTTTTCACTTGCTGGCCGTTGCAGTACGTTGCCGTCACCTGATACGTCGTCGTCTGGGCAGGAGACGCGCCAACATTGCCCCCGCTGTTCGCGTCAAGGCCGGTCGCGGGTTCCCACTTGTAATCCGTAGCAATTGCCCCGTTCAGTTGCGCTCCCAATCGCACCGCGTTGCCCGGCGACACGTCCACGGTGCCGTTGCTAACGAGGTTGCTTCCGACATAAACGTTTAGAATGGGCACGGCGGGCTGGGCGGTCATTTCCACGTGCAGAGCTCCCATGGCCGTGCCCGCACCTTCGGCAATGAGCTCGTACTCCCCGGCGGGCAGCGCGACGCGCAGCAGCGACGCGCCGTTGGAGCACGTGGCGCCGGGCAAGGCCCCGTTGTCGTTGTCCCACAGTTGCCCCGTGGCCACGGACCGGAGGTGCAGGTACGTGTTAAACCCCGACCCGCAGGTAGTGGCCACGACCTGGCAGTCGCGCGTAAGTCTGAAATGGTAGAAAACGTCGGGAGACGGCTGAGCCGCTGCGTTGTTGGGAACGGATAAGGTACTGCCCGGAAAGTAATCATTCAGAAAACAACTGTTGGCCGTGTTGACGTCGCTCACGTAAGGGGTTGGGACGGCGGTGGGGCAATTCCCGACATCGCCCCATTCGAACGGGTTCTGCGACGTGGCGCCTAACTCGGGTCGACACGCGACCACGTTAATGTTAAGAGGATACCTTCCCGAGCGAGCAACGTAGGTGATTTGCGCCGGACCCGTGGCCTGCCAAGTCGCCATTGCCGTGACCAGGTCATTGGGTGGAGGCGCCGGCGCTAGCACCCCTTGGCCGCCTGTGATTTCCCAGCGCAGAAAATCGGAGGGGTCCACTCTGCCCAGCCATCGGTATTCCACCGCCGTGTTGACGGGGGTAAACCGCGCGTCTTCGCTAATGGAAATCAAGGGCCCTTGCTGGGCGCGGGTTGACAGCACCCCTGGCCCCGCCAGCAGCGCCACCACGAACCCAACAGTTGCCATTAGACGGGCAAGAGCACCGGCACCGCGTACTTTCGGGCGACTGCGGGTATAAACGTTTACCATAATGCAAAAAGGTAAGAGAAGAGCAGCTAGGAGAGCCAGGCCGCTTACTGCTGGAAGTGATAATCCAATGCTTTTATGATGTTACCCTGGGGGTTTCGGACGAGCTTCAGGCGCTGCAGCCCATCGTAGTCATACCGCGTGGGCTGATTGTTGGCATCGGAAACGCTCGTCACCCCCACTTGCGGGGTGTGCGTGTAAGTCGTCATGAGGGCGCCGACGGGGTGCAGCCGTACGTCGTCCACGTCCACTTCCCGCCCGTAGGCATCGATGCTCACCCCCGTGCCTTGGTTCACCCGCACCCGCACCCGCACGAGGCGATAGCCCTGCGCGTTGGCCGGTCCTTCGGACCGGCTCAGTTCTTGGCTAACGAACACCGCCACGTTGGCACTGCCTCCTTTGGCCCAAAAGCTGACTTCGTAGTCGCCAGCGGGCAGGTTGCCGCGCCCAACGCCCCAGGTGCCGTCCAGCCGGTAGCAGCCCTGGCCAGTGAAACCGCCACTGGTTTGCAAGTGCGTTATTGAGCCCGGCCGAGGGTCGTACTCCCAATTATTCGGGTCAAAGGTGACATAAGCGTTGTTGATGAACTGGCCCGGCACGTCCGCCTCAAAACCTGCGTAAGCAAATTGGTTAGGGGCAGCATTTTGTACCACTGCCACGGGCAGGGACTTGCCGTAATCCCACAAATAGCTCGCCGGCGCCTGGCCGGTTTTTGTTATGCTGCGGACATTCCCTGCCGCGTCATAATTGTCAATTGTTTGGCGCAATTTATACCTTCCGTCCACATTCAGGGGAATGAAATTGCTTGCTGAAGATGTAAAGGACGCAGGGGTGTATTGCGCAGGGTCGAGGGGCCCGCTTAACTCCAGTTCAAGGAATTGAAAGGGAACGGGAGTCGCGTTCGTAGTCGCGGGAAGCGACAGCGTTCCGCCAACAATCAGCCCGTTTCGGTAGCGCACCGTTTCAACGGGTTCGGATATCATATTCTTCCCAACGCTTACTGCTATACCCCGGGTGATGGGCAGCAGAGGGTCCGGGCCAACGTACGGGATATCCGGCGGGTACCGGTACGTCGTGCTCAGGCTTTGTCCCTGGCTATCGGTGGTGCTCTGCCCGCTGACCAACCGGTAGGCGTTGTACTCGTACGTCGTGGTGGTCACGATTGGAGCAGAGCCCCGGGAATACTGCGTTTCGGTGCGTTGCTTCAGGGAAGGATAAAAGGTGTACACCTTGTAGGCCGTGGCCCGGACGAAGGGGAGCCGCATGCCAAAAAAGAGCACCGCTCTTATATTCTTGACATACTCGTTATAGCGGTTGGGGTCGTCGTTGTAGGAGTTCTCCGTTTTTCGCAGCAGATTACTGCCTTCGTCGTACACTTCCGTGGCCAGCAACAGCCCCCGCTCCAACTCCCGGGACGTGACCGGGTCCCTAACCACCAGGGAGCTGAAATTGCCAAGGGAACTTACCGGGTCCTCATCGTGGTAGAGTAGGTCGTTGCTGGCGCTTCGGGTGTCGGTGTTGGTATACTTGTAAACGGTGTAACCGTTTCCTGGGCTTTTTTCAACGACCCGCGAGTAGGTTACGTGGTTGCCGTTGGTGCTGCTGAGCGGAGCCTGAGTGCCCTCCGAGATTATATATAAACCTTGCGTAACAGATTTGGGGTCAGGGTCAGGAAACAGAAAGTTTTTATTGTAAAGTGCCCAGTACTCATAGGAGTTGTATCCTTTAGTCCAGTATACTGGGAGACCGGATAATACACCGCTGGAAGTATTATTCTCATTAACATATGAGTACTCCCGCACCCTCGGGTGGGGGTCAGTGGCCGAAGTAAAGGAGGTAATGCGACGGATGCGCAATCCGCCGGCCATGGTAAAAGAACTAGGGGCGTTATCGAGCGTGAACAGGTATTGTCGCGCTATTTTGGAATAATCGTGTGGCTCAAACTCAAACGTTGTCCAGCCGCCGGTCGGATAGGTGATTCTGTGCAGTTGTTCGGCCTGCATCTTCACCGCATCGGGCGCGCGGTAATCAAATAGATCCTGATTGTACTGTCCGGACGTGGGGAAGTTGCTGTTGAAGTTGTCAAGGCTCTTGCCGTTGTAGAACCCCCAGTTGTCGGTCTGTTTGGAATTATAGGCGGGAAGAAACAGGGCATTCGGATTGTTGTTGTAGGCAAACTGGTACTTGACAGGGGCTGCAACGGCCCCGTTGGTCGCCTCCACACTCCCCAGCCGCAAGCGCTGGGTGGCGTTGTTGACGTAATTGAAAGAGATGGTGCGAACGCCCTTGACTTTGATTTGATTGAGTTGCAGCAGGTAATTAAAATTCAAGTAATCCGGATTCCACTGGGCAAGGTTGCCCAGGTTGCGAAACAGGATATCAATGTCCTTTTCAGCGTTGGGGGGAGTGGCGGCGCCGACGGGAGTGTAGTCGTAAGGGAGCTGATATGACCTGTCGCTGACAAATTCCACCTCGGAGCCGTCAGGCGCTGTGATTTTGGCCAAGTAGCTTGGGCTCTGTAGGGTGTACTGAACCTGGTTGTCGCTGGTAACAGAATTATTATTCGAACTGACCGAGGGGACCGCCACTAGACGATTCCGGACGGTGCTTTTGGCAAAAAAATCGCCTTTTCTCTTGTAGTGAAAATCAACAGCATGGCCTTTCGGGGATTCGATTTTTGTCAGCAGCCAACTCGTTGCCAACGTTGCGCAAACGTCCTTTCCGTGGAGAGCAGTGTTTAAGTCTACCGCCCCCAGGCTGCCCCCAAAGTAATACTTGGTGCCATCGGTCCGGGTAATGGCAAACCCGATGAATGAGCGGCGCAGGGTTACTTCCGGCGTGCCCTTGTACGCATAAGCGAATCTATTAATTTCTTTGAATACTTCCAGGCGAAGCGGGGCCGTCGAAAGGGTTTGCTCTATTTTTAAGTATTCACCGCTCTTAGATTTTACTTTGACCTTCAAGGCATTACTAGCGTCGCGACACATAAAGAAGCTGCCGCTCAAGTCTCCGGCGTTGAACATGAACTCATCGGCTTCCCCGTCGTAAGGGCTTTGTTCGTTGTTCCAATTGCCGTTGCTTGTCAGGTATGGCCGCAGGAAAGCCTCCTCGCCCCAGTCCGAGCGTTCAAACGTATTGGAGCGAAAGAAGTACCCATACTCTTGGTTTGTAGGATAGGGCAGAGGAGACCTGGGAGAGAAATTTGCAGGGTAGGGATAAGGAGACGCGATGTTGACAACTATGGGGGCGTTGATTTCTTCGACCGTTACCTCGTCGGGGCGTCCGTTCACAATCCGGGTGATGGCCCCGCCCGCGTTGAGGTTCCAGCCCAACCCCACCCAGCCCGGATACGCATCGGGCCGGTTGCCCCCGGCATGGTAAGTCAACTCAATCGGGATGACGATGTCCCGGTACTGGAACGTGTACAGGGGCACCGCAATGGACGGCAACCCGTTGAAGAAACTCACGGGGACCTGCCCAAATTCGCCCAGTGAGGCCGCGTTGGGCGTCGGAACGTCGGCGGTGGATTTTGGCTGGGCGCTGACCGGAGCCGTTGCGCTCATGCATCCCACGAAGAAGGCCAGCAGGGCCAGCCGGACCCGGTAGAACCAGGTAATAGCGGCGTGCGAAGGCGGCTTCCTTTCGGGTTGGCGCAGTAGCTGGGCGTCCGGCCCTACCGGCAGCAGCGATTGGGTAACGTAGAAAAACATAGGTAAGAGACGCATGGGGTTAGCAGAGCAAGAGAAGGGATGGCGGAATTACAAGACGATGACTCATTGCCGACCGGGCGTGTCCCCAAACTGTAGCAGATAGATCTCGGGGGTGGGGTGCCCATGGCCACTTGGCTCTCTGAGTCCACGCGCACGGGCAGGGCGCGCACCAGGCGCACGCCGTCCCACAGCTAGACCATCGCGGCGTGGCCCGCCAGTGGGGTCACGCGGGCAGCAAAGGTCTCGCACCTGCCCGCCTTCCGGCCAAAAGCATGGTTCAGGCACCGCGGCCGAGGCATCGCCGTCACCCAGCACCTGCATGCGGAGCCGCCGCTTCCCAAACATCAAGTGCAATGCAGTAGGGATATTCAGCAATTGGTCTCGAAACGCTCCGGAACACGTCACGATGTCCACGGCCGTGAAGCGGGCCTGCGGTCGTGGCGGGGCCGTGGGAACAAGCGCGTTGGTGTGGTCGGCCGCAATGCGCAGGCGCAGGGGCATGTCCGTCGGCGCGGGCGCAGTGCATAAGCCGGCACGAACCGCTGGGCAAGCACCGCGCCCGCGCAGCCGTTGAGACCGGGGCACCCAGAACCAGCCAAGCCGTAGGGGCCAGTTGGGGCCGCGGTTGCAAAAAAAGCACGTAGCGTTGTTATCATCCAGGGGTTGAAAAAGAAGTGAAAGCCCCGCGCTTCATCGGCGTGCCGGCTGCGGGTATTGCGCGGGCCGAGCGCCCCAGCCACGCTGAGCCATCGGGCAACAAAATGCCTGCACCCAGCGCGCGGGTGGCTTGCCAACAGAAAACCAGAAGTGCGCCTGTAAAGGGCACGCGCAAAGCGGCTGCCTACGGGAATAGGGGGTAAAGCAACGGGTAGACACGGGGCCGGGCCAAAAATAGGCCGACCGGGCCCGCAGCGTGCGCGCCCGGTTTCCCTAGAACGGGAAACACCGGGGACTCACGAGCAGCAAAGGGACTGCAGTGGATAGCCAGCAAGTGTGGAAACAGTGCTGGACAGGATAATACAACCGGCCGGTGAAGGAACGAGCGGTTACGGATTCAAAACAACAGCGCCGCAGTGAACTTTCCAATAGGCAACAATAATAAATATATTTTCCTATTTTTATTATCAAAATAAAGTGTTATAATTCAAACTTGATTTACCAGTGTGGTGGATAACAGGTACGCCCGGGAAACAATGACCTGCTGGCACTTTAGATAAAGTTGGCAATGTGAAAAGCGAGCACATGTTCATGACAACAGCAAAAGGACGCTTTGCGTGAGGCTTTCTTTTCAGCCCGTCATTTTTGACGGCGCAGGTGCATAACGGCACAGATGACCAATGCCGTGTTGTGCGCTCAGACGGCCCGCCCGGGGGCAGTGCGGTATCCCAGCCGCCCCGCGCCTGCCCCTGACACCGGAGAGCCCGATCGGCTGCAGCCCCTTCTTTTGAACAGCACAGCGAAGAAGCCGCTGTGGCGCGCCGGACGTCTTTGCTACCGCCCGCAACCCAGGCAACATCCCGGCTCGTGCAAAAAGTCGTTTTAATTTTCTTCACTAGCAGAAGACTTGCGCCGACGCTCAACAAGGAGACCAATCCCTGCCGGGGCACGCCGCCGGACAAACTGGGCCGTTCGGCACGTGCTAGCGGGTGGCAGTCTTCGTTACGACGCTGCGAATCCCGCCGTTTTCACTGGTGGAAATCACCACCAGCTTCTGCGCCGTCAGTTCGGACACGTGGTCGGCGGCGGCCGGGTAGCCCGGGTAAGTGGTTGTCAGCGTCGTGCCGCGGAGCGTGTAGGTAGCGATGACGACCTGCGCCCCGTTCGAGGCGCGCGTTACGTTGCCGCCGGCGTCGTACGTGAGGTCGGAGCCGGCGGGGTAGGCGGAAACAACGTCGGTGTCGGGGCGCGCGCTGCCCAGGTAGGTCGCGTGGACGCGAACGGTTTGCAGGGCCCACGTGCCGACAATCGGGCGGCCGTAGTTGGCCGCTGGGTCGGGCGGGGCTTCGTTTTTTTTGCAGGCAATGAGGAAAAGCAGCAGCGCGGGCAGCAGGCATCGTTTCATTGAGATAGGGAAAAGCAAGGGGTGAGCGGGGCAAAATAGCAACAAAACCAGCAGTTTCCGTTTCCCGGCCGTCCCGACCGCTGCGACGGCAACCCGTAACGCCCTTCCCCTGAGCTCCCGCGCGGGCGGGGCGTTAGGTGGTTTCGCGGGCAAAGTGGCCCGCTGCCGGCGCCCGTTGGGTGGCCCCAGCGAACCACCGCCGACGCAATGAATGCCGGCTGGCGGTTCGGTCCGGCCGGCATCAGCCCCTCCAGCGTCAAACGCTGCCACAAGCACTTGCAGGCAACGCTTACCTGATGGCACGACTGCCGGGAAAGGCTTAGCGTAATTTTATTCCCCCGCTGCTAGAAGAAGGCCCAAATGAAGTTTGGGCATCAACCTAACTCTATCAATCAACTCCCTAATCCCTCAACAGATACTCAAAAAGCCAGCAACGGACCGCTGTGCGACGCTAACGATGTTTTCAGGCTACCCCGCCTGCCGCGTCGTTTACAGCGCGTCCCTGGGCTTTTTCCGATTGGTGGCCTAACGAAGCCTTGGCAAATCCATTCCAATCACAAATCGTCAAGTTTTTACTAGGGTGTGTGGACAGTTAGCGTAGCCAATCGAGTGCGGCGAGCAGGTGGGCGGTGGCTAAAAAGGAGGCGGCCGTTTTCTCGTAGCGGGTGGCCAACCCTCGGGCTTCTTTGAGGCGGCCAAAGAAGCGCTCGGCCTTGTTGCGGTCCGCGTAGAGGTTCTGGTCGTACGCCCGGGGCTCGTTGCGGCTGGTTTTGGGCGGAACGACGGGCTCGGCGTGGCATTTTCCAATGGCCTGCAACACGGCATTGGTGTCGTACGCTTTGTCGGCGACCACGGCGCCGGGCGAACGGCGCAAGGCGCTCAGCAAGGCGGGCAGTTGCCTGCAGTCGGCCCAGTGGCCCGGCGTCAGCACCAGGTGCAAGCAGTTGCCCAGCGCGTCGACCACGGCGTGCAACTTGGTGGAAAAGCCGCCCCGGCTACGGCCTAAGCTTTCGGCCGCGGGCGTGCTTTTTTTTGCCCCGCGGCGGCTTTGTGGGCCTTGACCGTGGTCGAATCGACCAGCACCCAGGCGTAGTCGGGCTCCTGCACGGCCTGAAACAGCGCTTCCCACACGCCGGCTTGGGCCCAGCGGCGAAAGCGCCGCGCCACCGTGTTCCAGGGGCCGAACCGCTCGGGCAGGTCGCGCCACGAAATACCCGTTCGCACCCGGTACAGCGCCGCGTTGACAAACAAGCGGTTGTCGCGCCCTCGACTCAACCGGCCCAGCGTGTGGGGTTCGACGGCTTTCCATTCGTGTTCACTTAATTCGTGGCGGCGCATGCGTCAAAACTACCCCTTACTGTCCACACTCTCTAGTAAAAACTTGACAAAAAAGGCTTAACCCTTTAACTACTCATTGCTTTCGGGCCGTCGTCCCTGCTGGATACGCTGCCGGCGCTGTTGCTCTTGCTCCCGCGCCTGGGCCGGCCGGGGTGGGGCCGGGGCAGCGCCAGCAAAGAGCAACTCCAAGGCCTCCTGCAGGGCTTGCTTCTGGGAGTAGGTATACTCTCCCTGGGCGCGGCGGGCATGGACGTAATCGCGCAATTGCTCCAAGTGGCCCCGGCTCAGTACAAATGTTTGACGTACCCCATCCGGTGCAGTCTTAGTGGCAAGGGATGGGAATGGGGAAATGGCATCGGTTACTTCATTGGTATTACCAGTTTTACCCATGTTACTCGTATTACCTATGTTATCGGTACTACGCACCGATTTCAGCTGCTCAGTGGGCTTTTTCGCGGGTGCTGGCTCGTCGCTAAGGTCAAAAAAGTCGCGTTCGGATGTGGGCTTGGGCGCGTTCGGCTCACCGGGGCGGGGCAGGTTTTTGAAGGTCTTGGCCATGAAAAGCGAACGGATTAGCTGGTGAGAATTTCGGCTACCAGCGCCTGGTAGTCGGCCGCCCCGGCGCTTTGCGGGGCGTAGGTAAAGATGTCCTGGCCGAGGTGCGGCGCTTCGCCTAAGGCAATGCTCTCGCGGATGAAACTGGTCAGCACCAGCCCCGGATAGAGCGTCCGCAGTTCTTCCGCCGTTTCGCGGCGCAGCACCTTACGGCCGTCGTGGCGGGTGAAAAAGATGCCGCCTACCGACAACTCGGGGTTCAGCCGCCGCCGCACCCGGCCGACCAGTTCCAACACTTTCTCCAATCCGTCGGCAGCATACATCTGGGCTTCCAGCGGCACGTAGAGCGCCTGGGCACAGGCGTAGGCGTTCAGCGTGACCAAGCCCAGGGCCGGCGGGCAGTCCAGCAGGATATAGTCGCAGCGCTCGCGCACGGGTTCGAGCAATTCCTTTAGCAGAAACTCGCGGTCCAGCTCGTCGCCTTTGACCTTCTCAAAGCCCGACAAAGCCGGGGAGCCGGCCACCAGCGCTAAGTTCTCGTGCAGCGAATAGGCTTTCAGGCGGTACTCGCCTAGCAGGGCGCCGTAAACATTCTGCTCGGCATCGACCAGGCCCAGGCCCTTGGTCAGATTGGCTTGCGGGTCCAGGTCCACCAGCAGCACCCGCTGGCCGGCCCGGGCGAGGCCCGCCCCAACGTTGGCCGTGGACGTGGTTTTGCCGACCCCCCCCTTTTGGTTTGTAAACGCCAGAATCTTGCTCATGCCGTAAACATACGCAACCGAATGTTACTGGTATTACTTGTATTACCTATGTTATCAGTGTTACTCTAATTGAAAACCTTCTAAATCACCAAACAGGCCTATAGGGCCTACATTTAGACGAAGTACTTTGTAGTGGATTCCTGCTTTTACCTCATGCCATTTGAATACCCCACGGCTTATCTAGCCCTGCGCACCTATTTAAAGTCCCTGCTTGCGGCCTCCACCGACCAAGCCTTTTCCGACATTCCGGCGGCATTACGCTCCAACCTGGCCGTGTTCATGGAAGGCAAGACGGTGTATCAGAATAGCGCCGGGCAGCGGATGGTGTACGCGGCAGACTTGGCGGCATGGGCCAATGAGGTGGTGCACGGGTCAGGCCTGGCTATTGCCCTTCCGCTGGCCTCCCTCAGCGTGGCCGAGTTGCAAGCGGCCACCAGCCCACCAGCGGAATGCTAGCAGCAGGGCGTGCGCGCTGACCTGGTTCCGGGGCTGCTGTATGCCGGGTAGCACGGCCGCCTCACCAACGCCGTGGCGCAGCAGTTGGGCGTGAGCAAGCTCACGGCCACGCGCTGCCTGGGCGAGTTGGAGAAGGGCAGCTACCTGCAAAAAGCTCGGACCCGCGGAGCCGGGACTGAGTACCCGTTGATAGGCTCATGATTGGCTCACCACGCGCCGGCACCCAAGTGCAAACCCTTAAATGAGCGCCGTGAAGGTGCTTTTTTTAACAGGCAAATTGGCTCACGATTGGCTCAGGCAGTAGAAGTCGGCCGGCTTGGCTTTCAAAGCTGTTATCAGCAGTGTTACCAGTGTTACTGGCATTACCTATGTTACCAGTATTACTATTATTACCAGTGTTACTGGTGTTACCATTCCTGTCAGCAGCGCTTCCGAAATTCGGCTAATTTTGCTGGTGCAGTAGTCAAGCTACCGCGCTAGCCCTGTGTATGGACATCGATGTCGTCAACAAAATCAAGCACCTCGCCTTCATTGCCCTCGCTTCCGATGACGAGCTGAGTGAAGCCCTTGTGCTAAAGGGCGGCAACGCCATCGACTGAGCTTACAGGGGAGTTCTCGTTACAACGGGATACTGTTGGCGAATTCATTTTGGGATAGAAAGGCTATTTTCGGAGGCATCTTAACCGCTTCTAATGATGAGCCTACACCCCCAACCCAGCGCGCCTGTTCCGCCCCAAACGCGCCAGGTCGCGCGGGCGGCTTTCCCACGTGGCAATTGCTATATGAAGCTACGCGATGCCTTGGGCACGCTGTACGACGATGCCCTGTTTGCCGACCTGTTTCCAGCGCGGGGGCAAGCGGCACAGGCTCCCTGGCAGTTGGCGCTGGTGACGCTGCTGCAATTTGCGGAAAACCTCTCCGACCGCCAAGCGGCCGATGCCGTGCGCAGTCGCATTGATTGGAAATATCTGCTGGGCTTGGAGTTGACCGATGCCGGGT
Source organism: Hymenobacter sp. (assembly GCF_036388155.1). Taxonomy (NCBI): domain Bacteria; kingdom Pseudomonadati; phylum Bacteroidota; class Cytophagia; order Cytophagales; family Hymenobacteraceae; genus Hymenobacter; species Hymenobacter sp. Next base: position 20,091 of record NZ_DASVSI010000088.1, read on the forward strand.
TTGATTTTAGCATTCTCTCTGAATTTCGGCAGCGGTTAGTGACCGGCAAGGCCGAGGAACGCTTACTTAATCACCTGCTGCGCTGTTGCCAGGACCACCAGTGGCTGAAAGCCGGGGGCAAGCAGCGAACGGACTCGACGCATGTGCTGGCGCGTGTCCGGGATATGAACCGCGTGGAGTGCGTGGGGGAAACGATGCGCTTTACCCTCAATAGCTTGGCTACCCTCTTGCCCGATTGGTTAGCCCGCCAGCTGCAACCGGAGTGGGCCGCCCGGTACGGTCCCCGAGCCGAGGAGTATCGCCTGCCGCACACCAAACCGCAGCGGGAAGCCTACGCGCAGCAAGTCGGGCAGGACGGTTGGTGGCTCCTGGAACGAATAGCGCAGGATGACCAGGCTGCCTGGCTGTGGCAACTGCCGGCCGTGGACATCCTACGCCGGGTCTGGCTCCAACAGTTTCGGGTGGTGGACGGTCAGCTCCTCTGGCGCGTGGAGAACCAGGACGAGTTGCCGCCTTCCGCGCAGCTCATCAGCTCTCCCTACGATATAGAAGCGCGTTTTAGTCGCAAACGCACCACGACGTGGGTGGGCTATAAAGTCCATTTGAGCGAAACCTGCGAAGCCGACCAACCGCATCTGATTACGCAAGTCGCCACAACCGTCAGCACCGAGGCGGATTCGACGACCTTGCCTAATATTCAGCAGGGATTAGCAGACAAGTCGTTGCTGCCATCGCAGCAGTTGGTCGACACCGCCTATGTGAGCGCCGAGTTGCTCGTCCAGAGTCAGCAACTCCACCACGTGGAGTTGGTGGGGCCCGCTCGGAAGGACCAGAAGTGGCAGGCGCTCGCGGGGCAAGGGTATGCGGCGGCGGATTTTAAGGTAGACTGGGACGCGCAGCAAGCCACGTGTCCCCAGGGGCATCCGTCGCAATCTTGGATTAAGACGCTGGAAAAAGGCCAACCCCGCGTGTTTATCAAGTTTTCTCGGAAGCACTGCGGGCCCTGTCCCGTGCGCGCACAGTGTACGCGCATGAAACGCCGAGCCATTAAGCTGCGCGCCGATGCCCCATACCACGCCTTGCAAGCGGCCCGCGCCCGAGACAGTCAGGCAGACTGGCCTCTGCTGTACAATCAGCGGGCTGGCATTGAAGGCACCCTCTCGCAAGGAGTCCGGGGCTTTGGCATGCGCCGTTCGCGCTACATGGGCTTGGCCAAAACGCATTTGCAGCACGTCTTTATCGCGACGGCGATGAATCTGTGCCGTATCGTTAACTGGTTAAACGAAATGCCGTTGGCCCAGACGCGTCAGGCCGCCTTCAAGCGATTAATTCCTTAGGCAATGGCTTAAAACCAATTCGCCAACAGTATCCCATTGTAACGAGAACCCCGCGAGCAAATCCTCCAGCAGAACCCGACGGTGACTGCCTACCTTCTTAAAGGGGAGCGCCCCCTGCTCCAGCAGCTTGACCAGACGGGGCCGGGGAACGTTAAGCGGCAACCTGATAACATATCGGCCGCTTGCTGAGTCGTGACATCTAAATCGGAGGCGACCAAAACCTGGAACTACAGCTCGACGCCTTACACAAGGCTGGGTGCGAAACCATCTTTCAGGAAAAAGCGTCCGGGGCTACCAAAGCACAAGCGGAACTGGACCATATGTTGGCCCATCTGCGTCCCGGCGATACGGCCTACGTCTACAAACTGGACCGACTGGGCCGCTCGTCGAAGCATTTGCTGGACGTGGTGGCGGAGCTGGAATTTCTCAGCGTGGGCCTAGTTTCACTCACCCATGCCATCGATACCAACTCGGCGGGCAGCTCGTATTCAACCTATTTACCTCGTTGGTCGAATTTGAGCGGGAGCTGATTCGAGAACGGACCAATGTCGGACTGGCCGCGGCGCGGGCGCGGGGCGGATAGTCGCCGGTGGGGGCTATCAAAAGAAGCAGAGCGTACGACCATCGTCGTCGAGACATTCTATCGTGAACAGAAATCGGGCGTGAATGAAACTGCTCAGCGCCTACGCATTTCCAAGGTTACGCTCTACAAATACCTATGCCATCGGGGCGTCGTCATTCATAGCCGTAGGAAAGCTGCAGGAGCCAAGTCGACAGGTTGAGTTTTATGCCAGCTTTTCGGTCAAATTTCTTTACATGAGTTATTTTCCGTTTTCTGAGAGGACCCCAGACAGGCTAGTGTTGCCAAGCTTAAACTATAGCAGCATGGCATCCCATTCCGGTGCTTCCCCGGCCACTGCGGACAAAAGCACCAAGCCCACGCCTAGTAGGCCGCGGGGCAGTTCCCATTCGCAGCTCTCATAAAATCCAGTGGCTAATTCTTGGTGTAGCCACTGTTGGGTTTGGGTGAGCCAATACTCTTGGCCCGTTTGGTAAGCCGGCTGCCCGCTGGCTAGGTAAAGCTTGCGGTAGAGGTGCGCCACCCCGGCTGCCCCCTGGTATAACTGGGAGGAAGCGACTCCGGTTGCCTCCCGCGTGGTGCGCAGCAGGGTATTGAGGCCGACCAGCTCGGCTATGCGGGCCAGTTCTGCGTCGCGCAGCAGGGAATGAGCTTCATAAAGCAGCAACGCCTGCCCGAGGTCGCCGTGCGGCCAGCCAAGAGCGGCACTGAAACAAGGTTCGAGGAAGGGGCCCTGTACTTGGTAGGGAAATACCGCGTATTTCTGGTCGCCAAAATCAACCTCCCGCCGCAGGGCCAGCAAGTAGCGAATGCCCCGGCGTAGCTGCTCCAGGGTGCCCGGGGTTGACAGGCCCGCCTGCTGGAGCCACAGAAGCACTCGTAGCTCAGCGGCCAAGCCGTCGGATAGGCCCAGCGGCAGGGCTTCGGAAGAAACCAGCGACGCAAACGGCAGGGCCAGCAGCGGTGCCAAGTACGCCTGGGCGAGGGGCGAGCGCAAGCCGAAGTAGCGCACCACCCGGGCAAAGTTGCGGCCACCGGCGGCTTGCGCGCGTAGGCGCAGCGCTTCCTGTTCCATCACAGGGTCGAGGGCGGCCAGCAGGGCCGGCACGGGGGCTTGCGCCAAGCCATCGGCCGCAAAGCCCGCGCTCAGCCAAGCCGCGGCGCAGGCCTGGTCGAGTTGGCGGGTGGGCCAGGCGCAACCGGGAAGAAGCCACCCGGCCATCTGCCCGCCCGCATGCTGCAGCATGCTTTGGGCAAGCGCCGCATCCGGTGCTTGCCCAAAAGCTTTGTACACGCTGTAGTGATAGGTGGCCCGCCCCAATGCCTCGGACAGCAAATAGGGCGGCTTCGTGGGCTGGGCCAGCAGGCGGTGAAGGAGGTGCCAGCTCTGCGCCAAGCTGGGCGACGAGGACATGGGAAGCTTGGCAGATGCCGTTCCACCGGGCGAAAGAGCAATGGGGGGACCGGAGAAAAGCACGGGTATTGGGGACTAAGCGTGGGCGGCAACAAGGGCATGCCGGGACCCGGCCAAAACGAATACTTGCCAACGAGCCCGCGAGCAACGCAAGCTTCGTTGTGTGCGGGCTATACCGCTTGGCTTAGCGAGATAATGCTGCTCGTGAATATGGAACTGCTGGCATGCTTTGCATTCGTGGAAGTGGCGGTGAAACGCGTAACAACCAATTTTTTGAGTTTGAATGCGGTGGCCGATTGCAGGGTTTTCATAGACATTAAATAAGGGTTGAAAAGAGATGGCGCCGCGTTTTTGCGTTGCCTGAAACAAACATAGTTGCGGCCCTCGGCTCGGTAAAAAGTATTACACCAACACCCTTTTTCGCGGGACTAAAAGCACGTCTTGGGCCGTATCAAGGCCCTTTGCAATCCCCGTGTTGCTGGCGGCCCGGTGCGTACCTTGGCTTCGTGCAACCTATTTCGAAGGCCGCAAAACCCGTTCTGTACCATGCCTTGGCCTGGCTGGGCTTTTTTGGCTACGAGCAAGCCACTCTGTTTTTTACCGGCGGCGCGGAGTACAACGCCTGGCTAATCGTGGCCACCTACCTGCTCAACGCGGCGTTGTTTTACGCCAACAGCAACTGGTTGCTGCCGTGGTTCTACAAGCAGTCGGGCCACTGGATTTGGCGCTACCTGCCCGCCGTGGTTGTGCTACTAACCGCCTACGGCGTGGTGCGCTGCGAACTTTACCTGCACTTGGCCCCGGCCCTGGGGGCACCCGCGCCGGGGCTGACGTACTCCTACCGGGGGTATTGGCTGCTGGCCGTGTACCGGGGCACGTTCTTTCAGTTTGCCAGCATGGGGTATTGGTTTGCGCGCAACGCCATCCGGGTGGAGCAGCAAAAGCGGGCCCAGGAGCAGCAACTGCGCGTGGCCGAGCGCAGCCTGATGGAAGCCAACCTGGCCTTTCTCAAAAGCCAGATTAGCCCCCATTTCCTCTTCAACACGCTCAACTTTCTTTACGCCCAAGTGTATCCGCACTCCGAAAATGCAGCCAAAGGCATTTTGCTGCTTTCCGAAACCATGCGCTATGCCTTGAGCGAAGACCACCAAGGAAAGGTGATGCTCGACCAGGAAGTCAAGCACCTGCACAATTACATTGCCATCAACCAGTTGCGTTTCAACAACCAGCTGCAGATAGATTTCGAGGTATCGGGCAACATTCATTTTTTGATGATTCTTCCCCTGGTGCTCATCACGTTCGTCGAGAACTGCTTCAAGCACGGCGACCTCAGCGACCCCGCGGACCCGCTCACCATTCGGTTGGCGGTGGTGCAGAGCGAGCTCACCTTCATGGTTCGCAATAAGAAACGCGACGGGCCCAAAGAAAAGAGCATGGGAATTGGCCTGGTCAACACCCAACGCCGGCTCGAACTGATGTACGAAGGCCGGTTCCACCTAACAATCAGCGACGAACCGGCTTATTACGTTTGCACCCTGACCATCACCCTGTAGTTCCTACCCTTTCTACCCATGATTACCTGTTTTCTGGTTGATGACGAACAAAGCGCCATCGATATCCTGCGCGCTTTTATTGACAAAACGCCCTTCCTAACGTTGGTGGGCAGCAGCAGCAACCCCCTGGAGGCGCTGGGCATTCTGCAAAACCAGCCCGTGGATTTGCTGTTTCTCGACATCCACATGCCCCAACTCTCGGGCTTGGACCTCATGCGGCTCATGCCCGGCCGCACGCGCGTTATCCTGACCACGGCCTACAGCGAATTTGCCGTCGAAGGCTTCGAACTCAACGTGCTCGACTACCTGCTCAAGCCCATTGCGTTCGAGCGCTTCCTGAAAGCTGCCCAAAAGGCCCTCAACACGGCCATTGAGCCGGCGGCGCGCTGGCAGCCCGAAGAAAAGCCCGATACCTACATCTTCGTCAAGACGGAGAGCAAGGGCAAGATGACGAAGGTTGACTTCGATGAAATCATGTTTGTGGAAGGCATGAAGAACTACGTCTCCATCAACACCAGCACCGAGCGCATCATCACGCTGTTAAACATCAAAGACCTGGAGGACCGATTGCCGGGCAAGCAGTTCATGCGGGTGCACAAGTCGTACATCGTGTCGCTGGACAAAATCCGGGCCCTGGACGGCAACCAGATTCTGCTGAAGGGCATGAAGGCCTACGTCCCGCTGGGCGAAACCTACCGCACGGCATTTTTTGAAGCGCTGCAGGAAAAGGTCATGGGCAGTGGCCGCAAATAGTCCGCGCCCGGCCTTGTGCCTAAACCGCTGCCCGCGCCTGGCAGGCTTGGTAATGCCGGTGCAGAAAATCGTAGAGCACGAGTTCGTGCAGGCGGGCCTCGGCGGGCAGCAGGCGGTTGAGGAGCATGTGCGCATAGCTGGCCAACAGCTCATCCAGAGGTACTTCGAGTTCGCCGGCGGCCTCCAGCGCGAGCAACGGCTGCACGGCGGCGGCCAACTCCGGGGCGGGCGGCGCCTCGGCCTCACCCAGGGCCAGTTGCATGGCGGCGCGTTGGGTTCGGTATTTGGCATCGAGCTGCTGCCGCAGGGCTTTGGTCATGCCAAACTCCTGGGCAAAAGCCGCCCGCAGGCGGGCCAGCAGCGCCAGCTTGCGCGCCAGCGGGTAGCCAAAGGCAGTCAGCAGCTCGTCCAGCGCCGTCAGTCCCCACAGCCAAAGGCCGGGTAGGGTGCCCTCGGCATCGGCTTGGGCCATGTGGGCGAGCAGCGCCTGGCTCTGGTAGCCAAAAAGCATTTCGGTAGCGCCGATGCTGCGGCGGCCGTAGCGCTCCAATTCCCGGTTATACGTGTCTGCCTGAATTTTCCAAACGCCGGAAGGGCCGCTGACGGCGGCCAGGTACTCGCTCACCAAGCCCACCACTTCGCCCAGCCGGCTGGGCGCGGCCACGTGCCAGCGCACGCGCAGGTGGTTGTCGGGGTCTGCGTAGCGAATAAAAAACCAGGTGTCGATTAAGCCCCGCGAGCACAAGTCGGCCGCCAGGGGGCGCAGTACATCAAGCAGCACCCGGTCGGCAACCAATTGGCCGCAGTAGAGCTTGTAGTAGAGCCATTCGGAACCCAGGGTGAAGGTGCGCTGCACCGATGCCGACTCGGACGGGGCCGGCGGGGCGGGGACGTAGCACGTGGCCTGCCGCAGCAGCAGGGCCAGCCCCTGTGCCACGTAGGGCCGGCCGGCCGCATCGCGCACGGGGCTGGCCGCCGCATCAAACAAAAACTCCTTGAGCACGATGCTCGGGCGGGTGCGGATGGCATCGAGCCAGACCTCCACCAACAACTCGTTTTCGGCATCCACAAAAAGCTCGTTGTCGCCATCGGCCAGGGTGAACAAGCGCGGCAGCTGCCATGCCCGCCGCCAATCCGCCAGCGCTGCCGCCCGCCCAGCAAGCGGAGCCGCGGCCAGGGGTTCCCAATCGGCCGGCGCCAGGCGCCAGGTTGCGGGGGCCAGCACCACCGGCCCGCAGGTCAGCCGCGGCGTAAAGGCCGCCTCCGGGGCAATGGCTTTCCAGTCGATGCCCAAGTGGGGCTGCAAGCCTTGGGTTTGCAAATCGCACAGGAACTGGTAGACCGGCAGCATATCGCCGCCAAAGTTGTGCGCCGTGCTCAACCGGGGCACGATGCGCTCCCCCGTGGCGGCCACGCGCAGGTCCAGCTGGCCGCCGCGCGCGGCCAGCGCGAGGCCCTGCACGCGCAGCTGCTGGGAGGCCGGCCGGGTGGACTGCGCCAAATAAGGGATTTCGAAGGACCTGAAGTGGGGCCGCTGCAGCAAGTTGCCGATGCGGCTGGCGGGCAGGTGGCTAATCTCGGCAAAGGCCACTCCGGGGTTCTGCGCTTGTTCGTGAGCAGTCAGTTCCTCGATGAGGGGGCCAATGCCTGGCACGGCGTGGACAAAGCGCCCAAGCAGGTTGGCCGCGCTCGAGCCACCCGCACTTTCCAGCAGCATTCGGTGGCCATCGATGAGGCGAAACAGCACTCCCATTGAGGGCGGCAGCGGCAGCACCCCTGGGGCCAACCCGGCCGCGCGCAGGCCAGCGGCCGTCAGGTCGAGGCTATAGCAGCGGGTGCGCTCGGCCGCGCGCAACTGCTGGAGAAGCCACTGCTGGGCCGCGCTCAACGAGGCAGGGCGCAGCACCCGGCCGGCACCGGGTAGGACCAGGTCGTGAACTAAAGTCGAGTAGCGGTTACGCCCATAGCTGGCATAGGGCACGCCACTTTCCGTGTCGAGGGCAACGAGCAGGGGCACGGCTTGCCCCTCGTAGCGCTCTTCAAAGCGGCGAGCAAAGTCCGTGAGCCGGGTGTTTTCGGGGGACGCCGAGAGGTAGGAAAGCACTGTCAGGGCCTCCAGAAGGGGGCCTTGCAGTGCCGCGTCAAGGCTGGCCGGGCTGGTGCTGGCGGTTGAACCAGCTTTCTGGCTGGGGCCAGCGGCCAAGCCATGCTGGGCATCGGTTTGAAAGAGCTTGCCCGCTTCAACGGGCACGCCCAGTGGCGCAAGCAGCGCCTCAATGCGCTGGTATGCGGCGGCGGAGTTGGCTCCCGGCGCGTCGAGCTGAGCCAGCGCCTGCTGCACGGCAGTCAGGGTAGCCAGCAGCGCGGGCAAAGCCGGGTCAGAAACCTGAGCCGCCAAGCGCCGCACCACCGCTAGTAGGTGAACAAAAAACTCGTCGCCGGTGACGGTGGGCTCCAATTCGCTTACCAGCAGTTGAGCCGCCACGAGGTCCGCCAGAAAATTGGCTACTTCCGCGGTTTCGGCGGCGTCGTTTTCAGCAAGCAGGGCGGCTGCCAGTTGGGGGAGGGTGCGGCCCTGCTCGGCCAGGGCCAGTACTTGTACCACGGCTTCGGACGCTTCAACGGCGCTAATCTGGTGCGTGCAGCGGCCGTCCAGATCGTACTGCCGCTCGATGTAGCGAATGGCCGGGCCGAGGTGGTAAAGGCTGGTATTGGGCCAGAAGCGCAAGCCGGACTGCACGTCGGGCCGGGCCGCCAGGTGCTGGGCTAGGGCGCAGAGGTAGTGCATGTCGAGGCGGGTATAGCGCCCGTGCTGGCAGGGGCGCAGCTCGAGGCAGCTTTTATCGCCCCACGCCAGCACCGAGCAACCGGCAAACAGCCCAAATGGCGTGCTGCGGCTCATAAAGCGAGCATAGTAGCGCGTGAGGGTGCCGCGTAGCCGTTCTATCTTTCGTGCGTCGGTCAACTCGTTGCGCTGCCACTTGCCGCACTCGGCGTGTAGCGCGGGCGAGGCCAGGTAAATGGCCTCCATGAACCCGTCGTCGGTGAGGGCGGCCTGCACGCTTGCAGCCGTGATGTCCAGCGTAAAAGGGCGCGCCGGGGTACGCAGGATAAGCTGCGGATGGAAAGAGTAGACGGATTTCATGCCGAACCAGGTAGGTAGTTGGCATAAAGCTACTCGTTCGGGCCGGGGCGCTGGCCGGGCGTTGCGCCCCTAGGCCGCCAGCCGGATGGCGCGGCCTTCGGGGTCGGTAATGTGGTGGCGGGCAAAGTCCCGGATGGAACGGCTGATGGGCTGATGCGCAGCGGCCGGCACTTCCTGACGACTATGCCAGATGACCTGAGCCAATAAATTGGCTTTTAACACATTGTAATTAGGCGCAACGGCTTCGTCGGCCAAAAATCCGAGTACGTTTTCCAGAAAGGCAGCGGGGCCCTGCTCAAAATAGGAATCTTTCACGTACAGCCAGTTGTAAAGCACCACCCGGTTGTAAGTAGTGGTTTCGAGCTGGGCCAGCAGGTCTTTGTAGAAGAAGCGGTGGTAGAACGCGTTGTCGTGCGTGGCGTGGTCCATGCTGCCCATGTTCTGGTGGGCTATTTGGCGCAGCACCGCGTGCAGGGTGCCCTCCCGCAAAATGGGCGTTTGAGCCAGGGTGGCGGCGTCCCAATCGTCGATGAGCAAGCCGCTGCTCCGGCCCGAGTGCATGAGCGTGGCCACGTTGCGCAGCAGGAGGTGCGCCTCGTCGTCGTGCCCCTGCTTGAAATGAATATTGGCAATGTTCTGCAGCTGCTCGATGCGCCGATAGATAAACGCCCCGAAACCGCGGCGCTCCAGGTCGGCGCTCAGGTACAGGCCCTCCCGCAGCATGCCGATGGCCCGGTCGGCGTCGCGGGCCTTGTAATGGTAGTTGCCCCAGGCGGAGAGCCGGAAAAGCGTGGCGTAATCGAGGGCGTTGGGGGGCAGGGCCGGCCGCAACGCATCGGTGCTTTGGAGCTGGGCCAGGGCCGCCTCCAGCTGGTTTTCGCGGCACAGCAGCACCGCTTTGAAGTACTCGGCGATGATGTAGTCGGTTTCGCGGTGGAGGGCCTCGCCAACCTGGGCGCGCAGCTCGTTGCTGAGCAGGGCCCCGAACAGGGCCTGGCTGTTGTAGCTTTTGAGGCCGTCGGCGGCCGTGAGCCGGCGCAGCTCCAGGACAGACAGTTTTTCGGCAAATACCTGAAGTTGGATCGTCATGGCGCTACGGAAAAAAGTGAGAGAATGGGTTATGCTACTAGTGGGGCTTAGTTGCCCAGTTCCAGCTGGTTTTTGATGAGAGTGAAGTAGTAGCCGCGCTGGCTCACCAGTTCTTCGTGGCTGCCCTGCTCGGTCACCTGGCCGTCGTTGAGCACAATGATGTTGTCGGCGTTTTTGACCGTGCTCAGGCGGTGGGCCACGATGAGGACGGTTTTGCCCTCGAAAAACGCGTTGAGGCGCTCCATTATCACTTTTTCGTTGTGCGCGTCCAGGGCGCTGGTGGCCTCGTCGAGGAAGATGTAGTCGGGGTTTTTGTACACCATGCGGGCAATGAGCACGCGCTGGCGCTGGCCGCCGCTCAGGCCCTTGCCGTCTTCCCCGATTTTCGTGTGCAGGCCCAGCGGGAGGCCGCGCACGTACTGGTCGAGGTTGGCCACATGCAGGGCCCGGTTGATGGCCGCCTCGTCGCGGTGTTCGGCATCCAGGGCAATGTTATTGCCGATGGTGTCGGAAAAGATGAAGCCGTCCTGCATCACCACGCCGCAGTGCTGCCGCCAGTGGCGGGGGCTGATGCGGTCCACGTCAGTTTCGCTCACCAGCACCTGTCCATCCGAAGGGTGGCAGATGCGCAGCAGCAGCTTGAGCAAGGTCGTTTTACCCGAGCCGCTCGCTCCCACGATGGCCGTGGTTTTGCCCTCCGGCACCTCGAAGCTCAAGTGCCGAAGGGTGGGCTTGTTGCCCGCGCCGGGGTACACGAACGACACGTCGCGCAACGTGAGGCTGCGCCCGGCGGGCAACGTTGCCTGGTAGTCCTTGTGGGGGTCTTCCTCCTCCACCAGGGCCTGCACCTGGCCCAGGCGCTCCATGCTGATTTTGGCGTCCTGGTAAGTTTGCAAAAAGGCCGCCAGCTGGGCAATGGGGCTGTTCATTTGGCCCACAATGAACTGGATGGCCATCATGTCGCCCAGGCTCATCTGCTGGTTCATGACGAGGCGCGCGGCCAAGAAGAGGATGAAAATGTTCTTGGCCTGGTTGATGAACGTGGAGCCCACCTGCTGGTACTGGCTCAGGGCCAACGACTGCACGTTGAAGCGAAACAAACGGGCCTGGATGCCTTCCCACTCCCAGATTTTCTGCGTGCCGCAATCGTTGATTTTTATTTCGTAGATGCCGCTGATGAGCTGCAGGGTCTTGGCCCGGTTCTGCGCCGATATCTCGAAGCGCTTGAAATCGAGTTGCTTGCGGCGGGCCAGAAACAGGTAAATCCACGCGAAGTAGAGGGCGCTGCCGCCCATAAAAATCCAGCAGATGTTGGGGTTGTAGGCATAGAGGATGCAGCCAAACACGCTGAAGGTTATCATCGAAAACAGGGTGTTGAGCGAGCTGCCGGTGAGCAGGGCCTCCACCCGCCGGTGGTCTTCGATGCGCTGTAAAATGTCGCTGTTGAGCTTGGTGTCAAAAAAGGAGAGCGGCAGGCGCAGCAGCTTGTGCAGGAAGTCGGAAAGCACGGCCACGTTGACGCGGGCCGTGACGTGGAGCAGTATCCAGCCCCGAATCAACTCGACCGACGTTTGGCCCAGCGTGATGAGCAGCTGGCCGAACAGGATGACGTACACGAAGTTGAGGTCGTGGCCCCGGATGCCGATATCGACCAAGCCTTTGGTGAGGAACGGCAATACCAGCTGGATGAGGGCCCCCACCACCAGGCCGGCCAACAGCTGCCGCACCAAGGCTTTGTACTGCCAGATGTGGCCTAGCAGCTGGCTGATGCCGGCGTTGGCGGGCTGCACGTCGTCTTCGGCCTGAAAGAAAGCCGGCATGGGGCTGAGCAACATCACGATGCCGGCGGCCTTGCCGTGGAGGGTGGTGTAGGCCCAGTTGTTGAGGAATTCCTCGCGGGTGTAGGTGTGCAGGCCGCTGGCCGGGTCCGAGACGTACACCTTGTTGCGCTTCACCTTGTAGAGCACCACGAAGTGGTTTTTGCGCCAATGCACGATGCAGGGCAGCACGGCCTGCTCAGCGAGCTTCTCGAACGTCATATTGCCGCCGATGGCCTGAATGCCCAGCGTTTCGGCGGCCTTGCTGATGCCGAGCAGCGACACGCCCGTCTTGCCTATCTGGCTGAAGGCGCGGATTTTTTCGATGTTGAACAATTTGCCATAGAACTTGCTGATTATCAGGAGGCAGGTGGGGCCGCAGTCCATTACGTCGTGCTGGCGGTAGTGCGGGAAGTTGATAGCAGTCATGGCGGAAGGCAGGAAAAGATTAGGCGAGCCAGATAAACTCGTCAAGCGGCAGCCGTTGCTCGGACAGGGCATGGAGCAGGGTGAGCCCGATGCCCACCAAGCCAAAATTGAATCCCCACTGCACCAATGGGTTATGGCTCACCCGGTGGTAGTTGGTGCTGAAATTGAGGTCCTCGTTCTGGAATACGGCTTGGGATGGAATGGCCTGTAGCCAGCGGGCCCCGGCCGTGGCAAAGGCCGCCACCCCGGTTTGCCGGTACAGGGCGTCGTACACGAGGTAGGCCCCGCTGGTGCCGTACCACACCGAGGCGTCGTGCTCGAAGGGCGCGTGCGGGGCCCCTTCCCGGGTCGAAAGCAGGGCAATGTCAATGGCTTCGGCCAGCAGGGCGTCGTCGCCGAGCACCTTGGCGGCCCGCACCAGGGCGTAGGCCGTGCCGGGGTCGCCGTAGATGAGGCACAGGTTGGGGGTGGGCTCTTCGCGGCCCCGCCAGATGGGAATGCTGGACATGAAGAGGGCGGGGTCCATGCGGGTTTGCAGGACGAAGCGCGACGCGTACCGCAGGAGCCGGGCGCATTTCTCGGGCTCGTAGCCGGCTTCGGCCACGGCCGCCACCAGGTTGATAACCATGGCGCTGCCGTGCGACAGGCCGGTGTACACGCGCGGCTCCTTGATGAGGTGACACGTCCAGTAATAGCCCTCGTCCTTGTCGCCTTCCTGGGCCGCCTGCAGGTAGTTGAGCAAGGCGGTGAGCACGCGCCGGGCGGTGTCGGTGTGCGGCAAGCGGCGCAGGAAGTACTGCCCCACGCCCACGGCGCCATTCACAATTTCCAGGTTTTTGATGGCCAGAAAGTGGTGCAGTCGGTCTTCAAGCAGGGCGTCAAACTGGCGCAGCAACGGCTCGGCTTCCCAGTCCAGGTGGCCGGTTCGCACCAGGTAGCCCAGCAGGGCACCCAGCTCCGCCATTTCCTGGAAGTATTTGGTGCCCCCGTGCGCTTGGTAGGTGAGCGGGTTGAGCCGCGTCAGCACTTGCTCCAGCTGTTGCAGGGCCAGGGCGTAGTAGCGGTCGTCGCCCGTGAAAGCCGCGTAGTGGCAGTTGAAAAGCAGCAGCCCGCCCTGGCTCTGCGCCACCCCAAAGTTGGGGAGCTCCACGGGCGTGTCCCCGCTCAAACGGCCGGCAATGGCTTGCAGCAGCTCGGTCAGTTCGGCAGTGGTGGCGGTGGGGAGGGCAGGGGCGTCCACGGTGTTCATGCGAGTTGGGTAAAGGGCCGTTGCGGCAAAGCGTTAGGAAAAATCAAGTCAGCGAGCTGCTATTTGCCAAGGCGGTTTACCTCGTCGGCGTTGCCCCGGGGACCGGTGGATTTGCTCTTCAAATCCGCTTTGCCGAGGTTGTAGGTGAAGGACAGGCGCACCTGGCGCGTGTCGTTGCGCGTCAACTCCTCCGACACCACCGGTATCAGGGTGGACGATACCCGAAAGTTGGTCTGGTAGAACAAGTCCACCACCGTCAGATTCAGCGAAGCCCGCTTCTGGAGGAAGGACCGGCGCAGCCCCACCGACACGTAGGAGTAAGCGTCAAAATCAAACAAGCCGTTGAACGAGGGCGAATTGTAGAGCCCGTACACGCGGGCCGACCAGCCGCTGCCCCAGGTCAGGGTGTGGTCAGTGCTGAGCGTAACCGTCACCTTGTGCTTGGCGAGCAGGCCGGCTTCGGCGAGCGGACTCGGAAAGCGCAGCTCCTGGTACTGCACCACGGCGCTGTTGTTGATGCTCCACCAAGAAGCCGGCGCCCAGGGCGCCGTGAGCGTGGCGCTGGCCAGGTGGCGCTGGGGCAGGTTGAGCTGGGTGCTCACAAAGCGCAGGTTGGCAGCCTCGTACACATACACGGCCGAGATGGCTCCCACCGTTTGAGTATACGCCAGTTGCAAGCCAAAGCCCTTGTAGAGGTGGTTCCAGGAGAACGTGTGGGCGTATTCGGGCCGCAGGCGGGCGTTGCCCCGGCGGGTGGTGTAGGGGTCCACGAACCGTTCGTACGGGATGAGGCTTTCGTAGGCGGGGCGGCGCAGGTTCTTGGCGTAGGCCAGCGAAGAGGTGTAGTCGGCGGAGAACTTGTAGTCGGCCCGCAGGTTCGGAAACAGGTTGAAGTAGCTCGAATCGACGCCGCCCGTTACCTGGTAATGGGTGCGCTCGGCGCGCAAGCCGGCTTGCAGGCTCAGCGCCCCGGTGGTGTGGTTGAGGCTGGCGTAGGCGGCGGCCACCTGCTCCTGGTAGCCCAGCTGCGAGAAGGGCGTCAGGGGCTGGGGCTGCCATTCGCCGCCCGCGCCCAGGCGGGTCAGTTCCTGGCGGCTTTCGTTGCGGGTGTCGGTGTACTTGAGGCCGGTTTCGAGGCGCGTGGCGGGACTCCAGTGCTTGCCGTAGTCGGCCCCGGCGGTGTAGATGCGGTAGCTGGCCGGAATGACGTTGCGAAAGCTGGTGCTGGCCAGCACCGTGTCGAGCGGGCCCTGCACCTGCTGGGCAAAGGCCTGCTGCTGGCGGTTGGTGTACGCCGCGTAGTTGGCGGCCACGCCCAGCGTCGAGCCCAGGCTGTCGAGGGTGTGGCGGTAGAAAAGGGCGTAGTTGGAAAAGGCATCGTGCAACTGCACGTCCTGGGCAATGTTGCTCGTGGTCACCCCCTGCTTTTCGCTGAGCACCGTTTGGGCCGCGCCGGTGGCGTCAATGCCCGAGCGCAGCACGTCCACGTCCACGCCCACCGTGGCCCGCGCGCTGGGGTGGTAGTGGAGGCTGCCGCTAAAGCTGCCGTCTTCGCTCACCTTGTCAAGGTCGCTGCGCTGGGCCAGGCCGGCCACGGGCGTGCGGCCCTGGTACAGGGTGCGCGCGCTGGTGCTGCGCTCAAAGCCCCCGCGCCGGTTGAAGCTGCCGCTGGCGGAGAGGTCCAGGGCGGCCGTGCTCACGCGCAGGCCCGCGTTGAGGCCGGCACCGGTTCGCTGGCCCTGGCGGGCGTTGGCCCCCAGGTTGGCCGTCCAGCCCAAGCCCTTGGCCCGCTTGGTATAAATTTCGATGACCCCACCCGACGCGTCCGCGTCGTACTTGGCCGAAGGGTTGCTAATCAACTCAATGTGGTCAATCTGGTCGCCCGGGATGCTGGCCAGCAAGGTTTCGAGGTTGGTGCCGGCCGGAAGGCGCTTGCCGTCAAGCAGGATGAGCACATTTCCCTTCCCGCGGAAGCTGACGCGCCCGTTGATGAGCTGCACCGAAGGCGCTGCGGCCAGTACCTCGGCGGCGCTGTTGCCGGCCGCCAGCAGGCTGCCCGCCACGTTCATGGTTACCCGGTCGGGCTTTTGCTCCAGCAGGGGCTTTTGGGCAATTACCACCACCTCTTCCAGCTTTTGAGCAGCGGCGGTCAGCGGCAGCGGGCCGAGGTCGAGGGGAGCGGTGCCGGCGGCCAGGGTTACGGCTTTGGTGTAGGTGGCGAAGCCCAGCTGCAACACCTGCAGCTGGTAGCTGCCCGGCTTGGTTTGGAGCGTGAAGTGGCCGTTCTCGTCGGTGAGGGCGGCCTGCGCCACCTGGCCACCGGCGGCCTTGAGCACCACATTGGCAAAAGGCACGGCCTCCTGTTTGAGGGAGTCGAGCACGGTGCCGGTGACAACATTTTGGGCGGCCCCCTGGGTAGCCCAAGTCAGCAGCAGGGCCAGCAGCAGGGCCCCGCGGCGCAGATTAGGTACAAGCGCTTTCATACGAAGTATAATTTATGATGCAGGTTTAGCAAGCAGAACGTCGGGTCGGAAATCGGCCGGTATTGAAGCAGGCCCACGGGAAGGGGCAGTTTAGTAGCCCAGCAGACGCTGCAGGATGGGGCGGGCCGGCTGGGGCAGCAGCAACGTGCCATCCAGGGCGGTGAGGCCGGTAAAGTGCCGGGCCAGCGCCACACCCGACAGGCTGTCGAGTTGGCCGTTGTAAGTCACGGTGCCCTCGTGCACCGCAGGGTCCAGGTAGGTCAGGTGGCCACGCAATGCCAGCAGGCTGGTGGTGCGCCCGGCCAGCGGCACTTCCAGGCGCAGCTCCCCGGCGGCGCGCAGTTCGGGCAGCCGGCCCACGGCCAAGCGCCCACTGAAGCGGTAGGCCGTGGCAAGCGGAACCAGCAAGCCCAGCGTGTCGCCGGCGCGGCGCGAACCGGCCGCCAGGTCTTCATACAGCAGCGTGCCCGTGAAGGGGGCACGCTCATCCGCGGCCGGGTTGAGGGGGTAATGCAGCAGCGGCTGTCCCCGGCGCACCACCTGGCCGGCGGGCACCGCCGGCTGCCCGTTAGCCAGGCCCGGGCGCAGGTAGTAGGGCGGGGTGGCGTTCCGCAGGCGCACGGCCAGCACGTTTTGCTCCGGAATGCTGATGCTCGCGGCCAGGGCCCCGAAGCCCAGCACCAGGCCCAGCAGCAATCCACCGCCCACCCGCATTATCCAACGGGGCGGCGTGCCGATGATTTCGGTGATTTCGGCGGAATAAAGGGGGCTCTTTTCCATTGCGGTGGGCTATTGATAGGCCAATTCGGCGCGTGAAACAGTTTTTTGGCGAGCGGCCACCGACTTGTAGTGCTTGCTCAGGTAGTGGTACACCACCAATTCGTGCAGGCGCTGATTGGCCAAAAAAATGCGGTTCAAAAACATGTGCAAGTAGTTCGGCAGCAGCTTTTGCGCGGCGCGGGCGGGCGCGGCGGGCAGCGCGGCATAAGCCGCCGCCAGGGCCGTGCCACGGGCGGCAAACACGGCCACGGCGTCTTCGGTGTAAGCAGTGTCCTGGGCGCAGTCGAGGAAGCCGGCCAATTCGCGGCTCACGGCGCGGTACTTGTCATTGAGCTGATGCGTGAGGTCTGCATTCCCGTTGAATTCCTGAAAAAAGCTGTGGTACAGCTGCTCGGCCAGGGTCAGCTTGGCCGCCGGCGCCAAGCCGAAGGCACTCAGCATCTCATCGACGCCGCGCAGGGCGAAAAGCCACCGGTAACGCTCGCCCTCGTCGCCTTCCAGCAGGTCCAGGAATTGCACCACCGCCCGGCTGTCGTGGTGAAACACGGTTTCGCTGAATTCCATCGTGGCGGCCCCATACCGCTCCAGTTCCCGGTGGTAAGTATCGTATTGAATGGTTTGCACCACCCCGGCCTGCTGCAACCCGGCCAACGCTTGGTGCAGACCCGCGATGATGGCCGCCACCTTGGCGGGGCTGCCGTCGTGCAGCAGGCGCAGGCGCAGGTGGTTGTGCGGGTCGTTGTAGCGAATGAAAAACCACTTCTGCACGATGTGCTGGGCTTCGAATTCTTCGAGGCAGGGTCGCAGGTGGTCGGTCAGCAACTTGTCGCCCCACTTTGCGCCGCAATACACCTTTAAGTAGGTCCACTCGCTGCCAAGGGCGAAGGAGCGCTGCACGGCGGGCTCCGCAGCAGCGGCCTGAACTGGCGCAGGTGCTGGCACGGCCGCCCCGGCACGGGCCAGGGGAATGATGACCTCGTGGAGGTAGCTCTCGCCTTGCCCGTCGGTGAGTAGCTGCGAGGCCGGACATTGCACAAACTCGGTGAGCAGCGCCGCCCCTTTTTTGAGGCGCTGGGCCAGCAGCGTAACGGCCAGTGGGCAGTCGAAGTCAAGCAGCAGTTCGTTGTCGCCCTCTGCCAGTATCACGCGGCCGGGCAATTGGTAGCGCTCCCGAAAAGCAGCCAGGCCGGCCGGCGTGCAAAGCGCGGCCACCTCGTCGTGCGCTTCGGCCGGCAGCAGCCATTGCGCCCGGCGCACGATGATGCGCTTGTACTCAACCCGCGGCAAAAAGGACTGCGTGCCCAGCTGGCCCCAGTCCCAGAGCACGTTGAAGGGCTCGGTCTGCTGCTGCAAGTCGCACAGAAAGCGGTAAATGGCCAGTCCGTTGCGGTAGTTGTGAGCCGAAGTGAGACGGGGCTGCACAACCCGGTTGAGGCGCTTGGAGCGCAGCACCACGCACCCCTGCTGCACCGACACAAGCAAATCGCCCACGGGCAACTGCTGGTCGAGCGGCACCGAGGCCTGGCCCAAAAACGGGATTTCATAGGCCCGCAGCTGGGGCCGCTGGAGGATGTTCCCCACCCGCGCTTCGGGCAGGTGCACCACTTCCGCGAGCAGGGCTTCGCCGGCGGCGGCTTGCTCCTGCGCCCCACAGGCCTGCAGTTGAGCGGCCAGGCCGGCGTCGGCGTGGGCAAAACGGGCCAGCAGCGGCATGGCACCCGGCCCCGCGAAATTCACCAGTTGAAACTTGAACTCGCCCCGGTCCAGGGCCGCGGCATCCGGGGCCAGAAAGCTGCCCATCGCAAACAGCGTGGCGGGCAATTGGGTGGGCTTGGTGGCCGCTACCAGGGCCGTCAGGTCCTGCTCGGTGAGTACCACCGGAGCCGTGCTGTTGACCGGGCGTTCCTGAAATTTGCGGAAGACAAGTTGGCGGTAGGCCGTCCACGAAACTTGTGGGGTACCGGGCTTGCGGGGCACCCGTACGCCGTCCACGAAGGGGGTGTGGTTGGCTTTGCTGCCCGCGATGGGGCCGTAGCCCAGGCCGGCTTCGCCATCCAGCACTTCAAGCAGCGGCACTTCCTGGCCCTCGTAGCGCTCCACAAAGCGTTTGATGAAGGCTTGCAGGTCGGGCGGCACGCCCACTCGGTAGAGGTCAGCCAGCTCGTTTAGCTCTTGAGTGAGCTCGCCCACCGCCGATTGACTCAATGAATTGTGCGTCATGTCCAGCCGCAGGTCGGTCTGAATCAAATCCTTGCTGGTCGCAGCCGGAAACGACTCGCGCACAATCGCCTGCACGGCTTGGTAAGTCGGCACCCCGGTTTGGGCGGCCCCAAGCAGCGCGTCGATTTCCTGCAAAGGCCCCAGCTGGGGATGGGCCGGACTCAGGGCCGCTACTTTGGCCACGAGGCATTGATAAAACTCGGGGCCCGTCACGGTGGGGTCCAACTCGCTCACCAGCACTTGCGCGGCCACCAACTGCGTTACATAAGACTCGGCCCGGTCTTCGGCCACGCCAGCAGTGCCCAGCAGGGCCTGCAGCTGCGCCGGCGTAGCGCCCACCTGGGCCGCCGCCAGCACCTGGTCGAGATAAGGCGAGGCCTTGAGGGCTATGAGGTAGTAATGCCGGCGCTTGTTGCGCATGCGGTATTCGTAGTAGCGGTAAGTCTGCTCTTTTTTGTACAAGCTCGTGTTGATAAATAGCTTGAGCTGCGCCTTGAGCGTGGGCTCGGCCGCCACCTGGCGGGTCACCTCGGCCACGTAGTTCATGTCGAGGCGCGCGTGCTTGTGGGCGCGCCCGGAGCCGGCAGCCAGCTGCAATTGCGTAGCGGCCGTGCCGATGCTGCCCGTGCTGAAGCCGGCAAACAGCCCATAGGGCGTGCTGCGGCTGCTCATGCGCAGCATGTATTTGTAGAGCGTCAGCAGCAGGCGTTCGTCCTGGGCCCCGTCGCCGGCGACCGGTTTGGACAACCACTTGCGTAACTCTTGGTATAACTCGGGACTAGCCAGGTAAATCGCCTCCTGGATTTCCGGGGACTGGTAGAGCACGTGAAGCGCTTGCGCCAGGGCCGCCGGCTCACGGTGCGCATGCAGCCGCAGCAGTCCACTAACGGGCAGCGCGGGCAGCCGCAGCAGGTAAAAATCAAGGGAAGTGAGCGAAGTACGCATGGCGCTAGGTGCGGAAAAACACGTTCGGACGGGCAGGCAAAACGGCGCCGTGGCCGGCATTCATTTTTTATGGACTGGGCGGTAGGTTTAGCGCTTTTTTTATAGTTTGCTCTGCTACCGTATTTACATTTCTATTTTATTGCTTATCAAGTTTTTACAAAGTAGCAGTTTGCTTAAAGCAGACACGCTCGCGCGTGTCTGCTTTAAGGGCAACTAGTCCGGGCTGAAGGTGAGGAGCTCGCCGCTGTGCCTATCACGCCAGGGGGTGCCATAGCGAGCACGGGGAGGGGTAAGGTGAAGGTTCAGGGCAGAGCCAATCACCATCAGCCGACGGGATTAGTCTTCGCTGGACGCGCCCTCGGGCGTGGTCGTCACGATGATGATGACACACGAGCCGTTGCCGCTGGTGCAGGAGGTATCGGCATCGGCGCCGGCACCGCCTTCAATTTGCTGGAGCTGCTCCTCGGTCAGGTTGGCAACGATGTCTTTGCTCAGGTCGAGCTGGTCGGTGAAAAGTACTTTTTTCATCTTGGTAAGTGGTAAATGTGGAAAAATAAGAAATTGCTAATCAGTGGCTTAACCGGTGATGCTGGCAACTGGTAGCGGGCAATAGTCTTCCTGTCGGCCAACAGAAAGGCACTCAAAATCCGGATTCGTTTTAAGGTTAGCGGGGGTAGCGGAGCATGCCGCTCGGGACTACCACCGCACTACCACGGCCGTGAAGTAGGCGGTGGGAAATGCTGGGGCCGGGGTAGGCAGTGGGAAGCAAGGGCACCCCGGCAGTATTTTAAAGCAGGTAATCGTCCTCGTCTTCTTCGAAGGCCCCTTCTTTGGAACAGAAGTCTAGTGACTGTTCCTCGCCGCCGCCGCCCATGACCATCGCTAGGTCGTCCTCGCTGAATGGCTTGAAATCGTATTGCTCTGTAGCAAAGTAGCTGTCATTACCTTTTTTCATGACGATTTGGGGCGATTAATAAGGAGAGGAAAAGAAAGGCTGTATTAACGGGATTGACGAACAGTTACCTGCTTGTAGCCTTTTGTAAGCCAGACAATTTTGACTATGGTGACTACTTGTTAACTGCGCCACCGGCTTTAGTTGCTAGGAATGATTCAAAAGTATTGGACCTTCCTACCCCTGCAAAAAATATTACACCATCCGGAGCATTCACAGGACCAAGGGCCGCGTATTGCGGACATCCTCTTTAGCACATCCCGCTAATTATCTCAATAAGGCAGTCGACGGGTAACCAACAGGTCTGCAATTGACCATCTCATAACTGGCTTTAATTGAAAGTTTGGACCCGAAGTCGCGTTTGGCTTTGCCGAGCGAGGACTACATAAATTCGCGCTACACCTCTACTGGCTGCGCCAGCAATGGGGAGACGGTCAGTTGAGGTGGCCGGGTAAATGTGGACATAATAGGGTCTTATCTTTCGAACGTCATGAAAGACAGCTCCCAATTCGCCGAACGTCGGCGTTGTGACGCCGCCTTCCGCGCCGAAGTGCTGCGCTTGGCCAGCAAAGCCGCTCGCCCCAAGCCGGCCTTGGTTAAAAGTTTGGTCCAAAAGTTAATCGGCCAGAGCCCGAGCCTGCTCCCAGTTGAAGGCGAAGAGGGCTTCGATGTCAAAGCGGAGGGAGTCTTTGAGGGCGTCGTCGGAGAAGTCAAATTCGCCGTGCAGG
>NZ_DASVSI010000089.1:0-5565 GCF_036388155.1 Hymenobacter sp.
CTTGCTCGAGTTCTTTATCCACGGCAGCAGCCACGACACCGGCCGCCGCTTCGTGATGCCGGCCAGGGCCGGGCCCACCACCTGCTCGTTCACCGCGTGGCACTGCGCGCAGTTGTTCTTGAACAAGGCGTCCCCCGCCGCAATGGCCACCGCTTCTTCGGCTGAAACTGGCTTTCCCGCGCTTGCATTCACCACTGCTACAGTTGAATCCTGGGGGGCTACCGGCTGCTCCGTGTCAGCTGTAGTATCGTCGGCCGCGAAACCTGCGAGGCCCGCGGCGCTCATGAGGGTGAAAGCAAATAGCACGACTATCAATGCCATGCCTACCGAAAGGGCAAAACCAACCGAATTGAACCGCATGAGTACCGGGGCTTAGGTGGAATATAGTTGCGGCAAATTTACCATCCAAGCCCCCTGAGGCCATTTTTTTTGACTAAAAATCTCGACTCCCTCACCGCACGGCCCGCCCCTTCCACTGGTAGCCGCCGCGCCAGCCCGCGGCGCCCACGGCCAGCGCATACGGCGCATACAGCACCTGCAACGGCACCAGCCCCGCCAGCCACTTGCGCCGCCCCAAGAACCGCAGCACCGGCAGCAAAAACCAGGCATCGGCGCCTAGCTTAATTCCCCAGGCGGCAGGCACCCAGGGCCACAACTCCGGCCAGAGCAGCCCCGCTCCTAGCCCGGCCGCCAGGGCCACGTTGGCGCCCAGCACCAGCAGCGCCAAGCGGCGGGAAGCGGCGCTTTGGTAGTGGCGCCACTTGCTGGCCCAGCGCACGCGCTGCCGCAGCAGGGCCGCCAACGTGGTGGGCGCGGCGGTGCGCACGATGGCCGCGGCATCGGCCAGAAAATGGGCAGACCCGGGAAAAGCCCGGTGAATTTTGTGGAGCAGAAACTCGTCGTCGCCGCTGGCCAGGTGGGCGTTGTCGGCAAAGCCGCCCACGGCCTCGAACGCCCCACGGCGGTAGGCCAGGTTGGCGCCGTTGCACATGGTGGGCTGCTGCCGCGCCAGGCAGGCCCCGCCCACGCCCACCAAACCGGCAAACTCCAGCCCCATGAGTCCCTGGAAAAAAGTAGCAGGCCCCGTGAGCAGCACCGGCCCGCTGATGAAATTGGCCTGGGGCGTCCGCGCCACCTGCGCGGCGTAAGCAGCCAGCCAGCCCGGACCGAGGCGGCAATCGGCGTCGGTGCACACCAGCCAACGCGCTTGCGCCACCCGCAAGGCTTCGAGCAGCGCGGCTTTTTTGCCCGTTTGCGCAGCAGACAGCGTGACGAGGCGCAGCGAATAGTCGGTTCCCAGAGCGGCTTCACTCACCACGGCTGCGGTAGCATCGGTGGAGTGGTCGTCGGCGATGATGACTTCGAAATGAGCCGCTGGCAGGGTTTGCGCGGCCAGGTCTTGCAGGAGCAGCGGCAGCGCAGCGGCTTCGTTGCGGGCCGCAATGAGAACCGAGAACTTCAATGAAGACTGAGCAATGAGCAATGAGGAATTCTCGCTGTCTGCTTCAGCAGTCCTCTCTTTTAATTCTTCATTCTTACTTTTCCCTTCTTCATTAAACGCAGCGTCATTCCAGCCCCTGCGCAGCCACACCATGAACCCGGCGTAGAGCAAGGGCAGTGCCAGCAAGGCAATTCCGGCGGCCAGCATCAGCGCTCGGTGCGTGGTGAGCGCAGCACGCGCAGGCCGGGCACCAGCAGCAGGCCAGCCGCGCTGGGCAGGGCAATGTTCACCACCCACAAGCTCAGGCTGGCGCTGAGCACGGGCAAGGCCGGCTGCGCCAGCAAGCCAAACAAATGCGTGGCCGACAGCTCTCGCACGCCCACATCGGCCAGCGCGTTGAGCGACGGCACCAACGACTTGAACAGGAAAGTGCCCGCCACCGCCGCCAGCCCCGGCCCCAGCGGCGCCGTGACGCCGTAGGCCGTGAGCAGCAGCAAAAACTGCAGGCAAAACACCCCGTAGCGCAGCCCCGAGATGGCCAGCACCGCGTGCAGCGCCCGCGTTGGGTAGGTGGGCATGATGGCCAACGCCGGCCGAAACCGCCGCAACGGCCGCCACACGCCCAGCGCCGCCAGCAACAGCCGCGACCGGTACAACGGCACCAGCACCACCCCGCCAAGCAGCAGCCCGGAGGCCACCACTCCGGCTTCGGCCGCCGGGTAGCCATTCAGGTAAAATCTCAACACGAAATACAGCAGGCCGGCCAGTCCCGCCAGCACCGTGACTACCAGCTGGCAGTAGCGGCCCAGAAACACGGCCCCCAGCGCACTTACCCGGCGGCTTTTCAGCTCGATGATGCGGCCCGCGTAGTCGCCCACCCGGTTGGGCGTGGCGAAGCCCAGCGTGAGGCCCACCAGCACCGCCCGAAAGCTGCGCCCAAACGTGACCGGCTCCAGGTGCCGGGCCAGGCGGTACCATTTCCACGCCTCCAAGCCCCAGTTGACGGGCACCAGCGCCAATGCCGCCAGCACGGGGCCCCGGCCGGCCCCGCCCAGCGAAGTGGCCAGCAGCTGCCGCCACGCCGCGGCGGTATCGGGCGCCGCAAACACCGAATTATACAGCAGGCCGAGGGTGAGCAGCGTGACCAGAATCTTCCCCCAAAACACCAGCCGGCTCCATTTTTGACCTTGTGGACCTTTTCCGGGCGCGGGTTCGGTTATCGGGGCAGCGGCGACGGGCGAAGCCGTGTTTGCCTTTGCCGCCTCTTTGGCGTCGTAGCTTTGCAAAGGAAGCGCGCTGCCGGCTTCCTGCTTTCCACCGCCCTCGTTTTGCCCGCTCCGCTTCGTCCCCGCCCCGCTCCCGCCATCGAGCTGCTGCCCAAAATCATTATGGGCGTCGACCCCGGCACCCAAATCATGGGCTACGCCCTGATTGAGGTGCGGGGCCAGCGGGTCGACGTGCTGTGCTACGACGTTATCAATATGAAGGCGCTGGGGTCGAATCACGCCGTAAAGCTAAAGCGGATTTTCGACCGCATGCTCGAACTCATCGACGAGTACCTGCCCGACGAGCTGGCCATCGAAGCCCCGTTTTTTGGCGTCAACGTGCAGAGCATGTTGAAGTTGGGCCGGGCGCAGGGCGTGGCCATTGCCGCCGCCCTCAGCCGCCAGATTCCCTACGTGGAGTACGCCCCCACCAAGGTGAAGCAGTCCGTCACCGGCTCCGGCTCGGCCACCAAGGAGCAGGTGGCCCACATGCTGCGCCAGACCCTCACCCTGCCGCCCATCGCCGAAGCCAGCAAGTTCCTGGACGCCACCGATGCCCTGGCCGTGGCCCTGTGCCATCACTACATGAAGGGCAACAACGCCACCGTGAGCAGCGGCAAAAGCTGGGGCAAGTTCCTGGCCGAAAACCCGGAGCGGCTGGGGGCTAGTACGGGCACGGGCAAGAAGAAAGCGACTACAAAATCATAGGCCTAGGATAGAAATAGTTTTTTCAGATTTGTTCACTTAATAAGCAGCCACTCCCTTTATGGCTACTGCAGTTAAGTCATCGCCTCTAAGAATTTTTACTTGGTCAATGAGTTTTGTAAAACCTTCTTCGAAATTGGCAGTCTCACCAAACTCAGTCATCAGTTTAGTAAATACCGCTTTCCGAGCCTCATAAAAACCATCCGTGGCTAAAATAATTATCTCATGTGTTTGAATTGGTTTTACACTGATTTTGCACGAAATACTATTCTGTCCAATTACTTGAGTGAGAATAGGCTTATCAATTAATCGCATTCCTGCACTAGTCAAAACCTTCTCTCTTCTAACCATTGTATTGTCTACTGTGAGTTGTTCAAGCATGCCATTATAGAGACTGTAAATCCTTGAATCACCAATATTGGCATAATATATCTTCTCTGATAATTGGGAATAAACAACAACAGAGAGAGTCGAAGCCATTTTATGGCATATGCCTTCCGTCAGCGCGATTTGCTTATTTGTAAGTTGTATGCTTTCTAAGAGGCGGTTCTCTATGTCTCCCTTTTGAGAGATGTTTTTTTTAAAATGGTCAACTAATGTTTGGCAGGTTGTCGAGGAAGCTAACCAGTCACAGGGTTGTTGGCTAACTCCATCCCCAACAACAGCAATAAGTAGACCCTCATTTTCTAGCTGTTCAATTAAAAAACTGTCGCCGTTTTTCTCTTTTCCAAAATTGGATATTGTGTACCCTAAAACTTCATAGATTCCTTCCATTTGCAGAATTTTAGGCAGTTTATCAACACAAGATGAGTTTAAGTACACCAAAACAATGCTTAGCCCAGCAACGATTACACCAGCAATTCCCCCGCCGCATACGTCACCGCGTAGCCGCTGATGTCCACCCGGTCATCGCGCAGGCGGCACCATAGGTCCCCGCCGCGGGGCGAAACCTGGCGGGCGCGCAGCTCAGTTTTGCCCAGCTTGGCGGCCCAATATGGGATGAGCGTGCTATGGGCCGAGCCGGTGACGGGGTCCTCGGGCACGCCCACGCGGGGCGCAAAAAAGCGCGACACGAAATCGATACCATTGGTGCCGGGCGCGGTGGCAATGACGCCCACGTACTCCAGCGCCGCAATGCGGGCGTAGTCGGGGCGCAGGGCCTGCACTTCGGCCTCGGTGTTGAAGACAACCAGCAGGTCGCGGGCGGCCAGCACGTGCAGGGGCGTGGCGCGCAGGCCGTCGGCCAGGCCGGTGGGGTGCGCGGTCATTTCCTGCGGCGGGCGCGAGGGAAAATCTAGGGTAAGTCGGCCCGTTTCTTCGCGCTGCACCCGCAACGGGCCGCTTTGGCTGTGGAAGGTGACTTGCGGGTGCGCAAAGTCCAGGTGCGTGAACAGGACGTGGGCCGAAGCCAGGGTGGCGTGGCCGCACAAGTCAATTTCGACCATGGGCGTAAACCAGCGGATGTCGTACTCGGCCGGCGCATCGGGCCGGGGCACAATGAAAGCGGTTTCGGCCAGGTTGTTTTCGGCCGCGATGCGCTGCATCAACTCGGTGGGTAGAAAAGCGGCGAGGGGGCACACGCCGGCGGGATTGCCGCTGAAAGGCGTTTGAGCGAAGGCATCGACGTGGAAGTAGCGGGTCATGATAAGCGCGAGTGTTTGCAGCAAAACTTCCAGCCAAAGAAACACCAGAACCTGTCTGCTACGCGCAGCCGAAGAGACCTATTCCTGTTTCCACGGCGTGGGGAAGGCACCCCGGAGGTTGCAGCAACACCATTCAGCAGGGTGGCGCTTGGTGCCCGCTTTTCAGCATACTGCTTGGCAAGCCACTCCCGAACGAGGCGCAGGACGCGCTATTTGCTTTGGGGCGACGAGTACTTGACAATGTCAATTCCAATGCCGTTTGGGTCTTCAATGGCGAAGTGCCTGTCTCCCCAGGGCTCGTTCCGGATATCTATTCTGATGACCACTCCTTTCTTTTTCAAGTCATTGTACACTTTATCCACATCGTCCACTTCAATGGTCAGGTACATTCCTTGGCCTTGGAAGGGCTTGTGAAATAACGGCTGTTGACTTGGGTGGTTGGGGAGCAAAAAGCTGATTTCTGCTTCCTGATTGGGGGTGTGCAACAGCAGATAGAATTCGTTCTCGAAGG
>NZ_DASVSI010000090.1:0-14356 GCF_036388155.1 Hymenobacter sp.
CAACTAGTTATTTGATTGTAGATGGCCCGCAGTGGACTCAATACCAGCGGCAACGACCTTACGGCCGAATTGCCCAAACCGAAAGTAAACAAGGAGTCGTTGCGCCGTGGCCTGCGGATTTTCCGCTACGTGCTGCCCTACCGGCGCAAGTTCGTTGTGGGCATGGTGTTGCTGGTGCTCAGCAGCCTCAGCACCATGTCATTTCCCTGGATTGCCGGCAAGCTGGTAAACGTGGCCACTGGCGAGGCGCTGGTGCTGCCCGGCGGCCTGGTGCTCGACATCAACCGCGTGGCGTTGGGCCTGTTTCTGGTGACGGTGCTGCAGGGGTTCTTTTCGTTCGGCCGCATCTGGTTTTTTACGCAAGTGAGCGAGTTCACGGTGCGCGACATCCGGCAGGCGCTCTACGCCAAGTTCGTGCAGCTGCCCATTCCGTTTTTCGAGAAAAACCGCGTCGGCGCCATCACCTCCCGCATTACCTCCGACGTGGGCCAGATTCAGGACTCGTTTTCGCTGACGCTGGCCGAGCTGTTCCGGCAGGTGTTTACGCTGTTGGGGGGCATCGGCTTCATCATGGTGGTGTCGTGGAAACTGTCGCTGTTCATGCTGCTCACCTTTCCGCCCATTGTGCTGGCGGCAGGGCTGTTCGGCCGCAAAATCCGGACGCTCTCGCGCACCGTGCAGCAGGAGTTGGCCCACACCAACACCATTGTTGAAGAAACCCTGCAAGCCATCAATTCGGTGAAAGCCTTCACCAACGAGCGGTTTGAAACCGGGCGCTACAACGCCTCGCTCGGCAAGGTGGTGCGGGCGGCGCTGCAAAGCAATTTGTACCGCGGGGCTTTCGTGTCGTTTGTCATCATCGGCCTGTTCGGCGGCATTATTCTGGTGTTGTGGCGCGGAGCCATGCTGGTGCACACTCCCGTAACCGACCCCAACCACCTCCAAATCGGCGACCTTACGGCCTTCATTATCTATACGGCCTTCATCGGAGCCTCGGTGGCGGGCCTGGGAGAAATCTACGGCAAGGTGCAAAGCACCCTGGGTGCCTCCGAGCGCATTCTCGAAATCCTGGACGAAGCGCCCGAGCCCACGCTCCTGGAGCCGGCCGTGGGCCTGGTGCCGGCCCGTCTGCGCGGCGACATTCGGTACGAGCACGTGGCTTTCCGCTACCCTACCCGTCCCGACATCGCGGTGCTGCAGGACATTGATTTTCACATCGCAGCGGGCGAGAAAATTGCCCTTGTCGGTCCCAGTGGCGCGGGCAAAAGCACCATTGCGGGTCTGCTGATGCAATTTTATCCGCTCAGCGGCGGCCGCATCGTGGTCGATGGACACGACGTGCAGGACTACGACCTCACCGGCCTGCGCCGCCACATCGGCATCGTGCCGCAGGAGACGCTGCTCTTCGGCGGCACCATCCGCGAAAACATCGCCTACGGCAAGCCCGACGCCTCCGACGGCGAAATCATCGAAGCCGCCGAGCGCGCCAATGCGTGGCAGTTCATCCAAGCCTTCCCCGAGGCGCTGGATACGGTGGTGGGCGACCGCGGCATCAAGCTCTCGGGCGGGCAGCGCCAGCGCGTGGCCATTGCCCGCGCCATCCTGAAAAACCCCGCCATTCTGATTCTGGACGAAGCCACCTCTTCCCTCGACAGCGAAAGCGAAAAGCTGGTGCAAGGCGCTCTGGATGAGTTGATGCAAAACCGCACCAGCTTAATCATTGCTCACCGCCTGTCGACTATTCGCAAAGTGGATAAAATCCTGGTCATTGACGGCGGCCGCATCGTGGAAGCCGGCTCGCATGAGGAACTGAGCGAGCGGGAGGGTGGGCTGTATGCGAATTTACTGCGGCTGCAGTTTGAGCTAACGTAGATTTCACTCTACCCAGACTATTAGGGCCATTGATTCGTTAGATTTAGATTCAGCGAATCAATGGCCCTAATTACTTAATTAGCATGAATTCTTCAAGGGAAAGATTAGAGGAAGGGCGCAATGGGAAAAGAGGAATTGTGTTGCCGGACATGGCTCCATTTGCCAGCATAGTGCTTTTCGTTGTGTTCTTCTATATGTCCTCAAGTCGTTTTCGAGGCCCAGAAACTGGTATCGTGAAATTGGAGCAGTTAGTGGCGCACACCCCAACAGCATGCACAAAAGGAATAGATGGAGAGAATGTGATGGTTGTCAGCTTAAATTCCAAAAGCCAATTGTCATTTGCGGCGCCTGCATTTGACCATAAAACTCAAGCTAAAATTTTCAGACGGGTAGCTTCTTTACATCAAGTTGACCTCACAAAATCGCAAATTGATGTCTTGGAAACACTGCCTTTTTTAACAGTAGATGTTCATGGACTTCCTGCTTTCTTGAATCTAGCGCCATTCGAACGCCAGCAAATGCTTCAAAGTGGAATGTACCAATCCATTGACTCTTTGCAACTGTCAGAATGCATAAGCATGAGTAGAGAGATGGCACGAAAAAATCACAACTATGGTCCTTACATCAATCTCAAAATTGAACCAGCTGTCAAGATGCCACAAGTAGAGCAATTGGTAGCTTTAGTAAATGCGCAAGGAACAAATCGGTTAATTCTTCTTACACAGTCCAATCATATCGATTATCCACTGAATTCTCCGGCAATTCGAACACAATAATTTTTCAAACCCGCGCCCCAAGCGCGGGTTTCGTATTTTTACCTTATGGACATCCACGCTCTTATCGCCGTAGACCCCGACATCCTGGGCGGCCAGCCTGTTTTCGCCGGTACTCGGGTGCCGATTGAAACGCTGTTTGACCATTTGGAAGCTGGTGTGTCGTTGGACGAGTTTCTGGATGATTTTCCCACCGTTTCCAAACCTCAGGCCGTGGCCCTGCTTGAAACCGCCACCAAGCTCCTCACCGCGCCCAATTTAGCACAGCTTTATGCGGCTGCTGCTTGACGAGAATCTGCCGAAACGGCTGAAACAAGACTTTCCCGAACACGAAGTTTTTACCGTGCGCGACAAGGAGTGGAACGGCACCAAAAACGGCGAATTGTTGAAATTGATGGTAGTAGATGGGTTTCACGCCCTGCTCACGTTTGATAAAAACCTGCAACACCAGCAAAACTTTGACAAATACACGCTGACCGTCTTTATCCTGAATGCCCCCATCAACACCTACGCGGAGTTAACGAAACTGTCCCACCAAATCAAAGCACTGCTGGCAGCCGGGGGATTGCAGCCGGGGCCTGTTATCGTAAAAGATGAATGAGTTTCACCGACTAACTTTCTCCGAAACCCGCGCCCCAAGCGCGGGTTTCGTATTTTTAGCCCCACACTAACCCCCTCACACTTTCCTAACCTGATGAGCATGTATTCCCAAGGCTTCGCCGCCGCCGTAATTACCGCCGCCACCCTGTTGGCTGCTCCCACCGCCCAAGCCCAAATCAGAACCCCCGCTGCCAGCCCGCAAAGCACTGTGACGCAGCGCGTGGGCCTCACGGACATTACCATTGTGTACTCGCGGCCGGGCCTAAAAGGTCGCGCGGCGTTCGGCGAGAAGTCGCCGCTGGCTCCGCTGGGCGAGCGGTGGCGCACCGGCGCCAATGCTACCACCAGCATCAAGTTTTCGGACGACGTGACGGTGGAAGGCAAGAAAGTACCGGCCGGCGAATACGGCATTTACACCATTCCCGGCAAAACGGAATGGACGGTGGTGCTGAACAAAAACCTCAAAATGGGCGCCAACGTGGAAGGCTTCAAGGCCGAGGAAGATGTGGCCAGCTTCAAGGTGAAGCCCTACAGCCTGGGCAGCACCAAAGTAGAGACGTTTACGATTGACTTCAGCGACCTGACTCCCGCTACCGCCAACGTGAACATGATGTGGGCTACTACCGGTGCCAAATTCAAAATCATGGCCGACGTAGACGCCAAGGTGATGGCCCAGATTGACGAGAAAATCACCAAAAACGCTAACCCCAGTGCCGGCGACCTGGCCGCTGCCGCCGTGTACTACGCCGACAACAACAAGGACATGAAGCAAGCCGTGGCTTGGATGGAAAAGGCCAACGCCACCGACCCCAAGTTTTGGAACCTGCACTCCGAAGCCAAAATGCGCCTGAAAATGAAGGACTACGCCGGCGCCGCCAAAGCCGCTGAAGCTTCCAAGAAAGGTGCCCTGGCCGCTACGCCACCCAACGGCGACTACGTAAAAATGAACGACGAGCTGCTGGCCACCGCCAAGAAAGGCGGCAAGTAAGCTTCTACCCGTCATTGCGAGGAGGCACGACGAAGCAATCCGTCCTGTCAAAACCAGACCCGCTTGACAGGTGAAAAGCCCTCCCGGGTACGACCCCGGCACTGCGCAGTGCCAGGGTCGTACCCGGGAGGGCTTTTTGATTGAGTTGGTCACATTATTAAACTGGTCGCACGCAGAGGACGGATAAGCTCCGCTGGCTGACCTGCGGTTGCCTCGCTCCGCTCGCAATGACAGGGAGTGCGCTGCCTACCGTCTGCCTTGCAGTTCCAGCATGCGCTTGAGGTTGTCGGCCTCTACCTCGTCGGGCTGCGAGGCCAGAACGCGTCGCAGCGACTTGTTGGAGCGCCCCCCAAACACGGTGACCTTGAGGCCCGCCGCGTGGGCCTGCGCCGTTTGGGCGGGCGTGACGCGGCCGGAGCCAAGCACCAGGGCGTACGCCTTTTCGGCCTGGGCGAGGCGCAGGCCCGTGGCAAAATCGTCGGTGTTTACCTCGAGACCCAGGGCCATGCCCGGCAACGTCACGCGTGCCTGGCGAAGAGTAGCGGCCACCTGCGTCACGAGCAGCAGTTTCTCCACCGGGACGCGGTGCCTGCGCACAGAGGCCGCAATGTGGCGCAGCAACGCGGGGCTGCGCAGGGGCTGGCCGGGGGCCAGGCAAGGGTCGTCCTCGTGCAGGTCGAGGTGGAGGCGCGGAAACGTGGGGCGGCGCCCCAGGCGAGCCAACAGGGTGTCGAAGGTGATGGGCTGCTCGTGTTGGAACCAGTCGTAGGGCCAGCCGCCGCGGTAGCGCAGCTGCACCAGTTCGGCCGCGGTGTGCTGGCTGATGCAGCCCGTGCCGGTGCTCAGGTCTTCGAGTTTTTGGTCGTGGTAGAGCATCACCACGCTGTCCCGGCTCAGTTGTAAGTCTACTTCCACCCCGTCGGCACCGAGGTCGAGGGCGTATTGCACGCCAAGCCAGCTGCTGGGTGGCCGAAAATTAAAGGGATTGATGGGCGTAAAGAAACCTGAGCCGGCGTGGCCCAGCACCAGCAGCTTGGGGTTGGGCGGTGGGTCGGGCTGGGTGAAGAACGTGCAACCGGTCAGCCAGGTCAAGCCGACCGCAAGGAAAAGGAATCGCCACATAAAAACCGGCGCCGAATGCTGCGCCGCACCAGTTCAACGCTCCTAGCCCGACATTGTTGGAGTCCGGTCGTTTTCTAATCGGCAGTGTAAGGAGGCGCGGGCGCCCAAACGGCGCGCGGCCGGACCAACCAGCCAAACAGGAACGTAAAAGCCGCCACCAGCCACACCGAGAACCACACATCGGACAGATAGTGCTCACCCAGAAACACGCGCCCCAAGGCGATGAGCCCCGGTAACACCAGCAGCGGCGCCCGATAGCGTGGAAAAGCCACGGCCAGCGGCAGAAATAAGCTGACGTAAACGGCAGTGTGAGATGATGGAAACGAATCGTTGTGCGGGCCGTTGGCCCACAGGTCCAAGCCCGGGTACCCGGTTTGAAACAGCACCTCTGGTCGCAGGCGATGCACCACGCCCTTCAGCACATTAGCCGCGGCCTGGCTGGCTAAGTGAATGAGCAGCACTACCAAAAACACGTTTTCCCACTGCTTCCTCAGTCCCCAGCGGCAAAGCAAGTAGGCCACCAGAAGTCCCGCCAACAAGATAGGAAAGCCCTTTACGTTCGTCATCGAGGTAGAATGCACCGCATCAGCGCCGTTGGTGAGCGCGGTGAAGAAGGGTACCGTCCACTCGAAATACTGATGCACAAACAGCGCCAGGGGTTGGTCGAAGAAGGCAATCAGCAGCGAGCAACCAGCGAGCGTGAAGGCCGTGAAGTAGAGCAACTGGCGAAGCGTCATGAAATGTGGCTAAGCTGTAGCGCGAATTTTGTAGTTCGCGTCCCCGCGCCATTAAAAAGGTCGTTCGGATATCCGCTGGGGACGCGAACTACAAAGTCCGCGCTACATTTTACCCCAGCGCTTGGTTTAGGGCCACGATGGCGGTTTGGTAATCTTCGCGGCCCACAATGAACTGGATGTTGACTTTGCGCAGCGCAAAGCCGGCGCTGCGAATGTTGATACCGGCCTCGGCCAGGGCGCCGGCGGCGCGGGCCAGGAGGCCGGGCTCGTCGATGTTGGAGCCGATGAGGCAGACCATGGCGGCTTTTTCGATGGTCACCTTCTCGTATTTGGCTTCGAGCGCGGCCGTGAGCTCGGGCTTGAGGTCCTTTTTCCAGATGAGCAGGGTGATGCTGTTGGCGCTGGTGGCCTTGAAGATGTAGCTCACATTCAAGTCGTAGAACACCTGCATCAGGTGCAGGTCGAAGCCGGCCGTGCCCACCATCAGCGGGTCGTAGATGTCGATGAGCACCACTTTGTCGGTGCCGGTGATGACTTCGACGTGCTTTTCCTTCGACACAAAATCGCGGGTGATGAGCGTGCCGGGGTGCTCGGGCTCAAACGTGTTTTTGATGCGCAGGTCGATGGCGTTTATTTCCAGCGGCTTCGAGGCTTTGGGGTGAATGGCTTCCATGCCCACGTCGGCCAGCTGGTCGGCCACGTCGTAGTTGGTGAAGCCCACGGGGCGGCAGTTGGCGATGCCCACCAGGTTGGGGTCGGCGGAACAGAGGTGGTATTCTTTGTGAATGATGGCCTCCTGGGGCCGCACGGCCACGGCAATTTTGCTGAACGTGACCTCCGAATAGCCGCGGTCGAACTCGCGCATGATGCCCTCGGTGCCCTTGGTGTAGCCGGTGGCCACGCAGATGGTCTTGGCGAAATCAATTTGCGCGAAAGCTTGCTTGATGCGCTCGTCGATGGTCAGGGCCTGGGCGTCGTCGAAACCGCTGAGGTCAACCAGCGTGGCGTTCACGCCGCGGTTTTGCAGGATGTTGACGGAGTTGAAGGCCGAGTGCGCCTCCCCTATCGAGGCCAGGATTTCGCGGGCCGCTTGCAGGATGTTGGCGGCGTTGACGTAGCCGGAGGCCAGCACGTTGGTCAGGCTTTCCAGGTACGTCTGGGCCTGGTTGATGCGCTGCTGAATGAAGGCATCGGCCACGGCCAAATCCAGGCCCAGCGGCTCATATTGCTTGTTCAGTTCCTGGAGCTTGGCGGCCACGTCCTGCAGCGCCTGCCGAAACTCCTGCTGCTGGGTGATGTGGTGGTAGACGCCAGGGGCGCCGGTTTTCTTGTTCTCCAGCAGCCAGTTGGTGACGTTGGCGTAGGCCGACACCACGAAAATGCGGTTGTATAAGGCCGCGCCCTGGCGGCCGTGGAAGATGATGTTCTGGAGGACATCGGCGAAGGCGGTCATGGAGGTGCCGCCGATTTTTTCTACTGTAAGCACTGGGTATTGGACAAGTAGAGACGCGACCCTTCGCGTCTCGGCGTTGAACGATTGTAACTGGTGTTTCCTAAACGGCGCGGACGTCGAGACGCGAAGGGTCGCGTCTCTACAGCTGTTCTGGGAACCTTACTGCGCCACTTCTTTCCCGTAGGAAATCATGTTGGTAATAATGCGATAGGCGCCGGGCACACCGGCCGGCAGCTCCCGAAACAGCGACAGGCCAGTGTAGATGTAGTGGCCCTTGCCGTAGTCCGTTACCAGAATGGCGCTTTCCTTGGCCAGTTCGCCGGGGTCGCTGCTGCTGATGACGGTTTGGTACTTGGGGTCCCAGGAGCTGGGGTAGTAGAGGCCCTGCTCCTGCACCCAGCCCCGGAAATCCTGCTCCGTGATTTTGTTGGGAGCGGCCAGCAGCTGGTGCTTTTTGAGGGTCACGGGGGCGTCTTCCACGGTCACGCGGTCGTTGCTCAGCTTCATGGGGTACGGGCCGATTTCGGGCATTACCGTGCCGCGGGCCACCACGTATTGCACCACCACGTTGCCACCTTGCTCGATGTATTTGAGGATTTCGGGCTGCTGGGTTTTGAGGCGGTCCACGGTGTTGTAGGCGCGCACGCCCACCACCAGGGCGTCGAATTTCTTGAGGTTGGCGGCAGTGAGGTCCTTGGCGTCGAGCAGGGTGACGGTGTAGCCGATTTGGCGCAGGGCGTCGGGCACTTCGTCGCCGGCGCCCATGAGGTAGGCCACGTTCTGGCCGCGCCGCTTCAGGTCAAGCTTCACCAGCGGGGCCACGGCCTCGGGGAAGAGGAACTGCGTGGGGATGTGCGGGTACTCAATCTTTTGGATGCCGCGGGCGTAGGCCTGGCCGGCCACGGTGGCGGTAGCGCGCAGCTCGGCGCGGCCGGGCGCTGCGCCGGCCAGGGGCTGAACCTGGAAGTTCACGGTCAGCTCCTGGTCTTTGGCGGCGAGGGCGAAGGGGACGGTGGCGGGCTCGCACTTCCAGCCGGCGGGCAGGGCCAGGGCCAAATTGCCGCTGACCCCGGCGCGCCCGGCCCGCAGCGTGACGGGCACGGTCTTGGGCTGGGCATCGGCGAAGACGTAGGAACGGGCGGGCGGCAGGTTCACCAGCACGGGCGGCACCACGGCCAGCGGCTGGTATAATTCGCCCAGCACGGGGTCGGTGTGCTTGTATTGGACGGGGACTTTGACAATTAAATGTGACCCCAACACTTCTATGTCGAACCCTAGAGTTGGCTCTTCAAATGGCTCTGCTAATCCAACTAACTGCTGAGGCTTATAGTCAAATGGGGGAATGCTTTCGTCAGAATGGACGCGGCCATCATGACCAAAGTGCCCTGGTCTATAGAATTCAGACTTAGTCGTAAACGCAGGGATTTTATACATACCGACTGTACCAGGCTCACGAAGCCAGTATGGTTGTGAACGGCCACCAACAACAATGCATTGAATCCTCCCTGTTACACTTGCGTCATAGGACAAGGTTTTATCTATGATGCTATCCTGCCCGCTGATATTTGTAGTAAAAATCCGTCTCAACTTCACAGGTATTCTGCTTCGGTTTGATAAGACCCAATTCACCTTGAATTTGTCTGAATTGCGTTCAGAAATGAAAGCTGTTTCAGAGGTGGATTCTGCATACAGACCCAAACAGGCCCCTATCAGAGATTCTACTTCGCGAAGCTTCTGCCGCTCCCAATAGGTTTTCGTAAATAATTCTTTATTGTCTTCATAAGACGGGTTCAATTCATTTTTCGGGTTAGCCCAAGAGTCATCCCCTGTCGCTGAATGAATATCATTCGTGGCTTTTGTAAGTCTATCCTTTAAGACCAGTAGCCCCGCCACGCTGGCGCTCGGGTTGCTCGGGTCGTACTTGCGAATCACCTCCTCAATCAATTTGCCCACGGCCGCGCCGCCGGGCACCCGGTTCCAGGTCTGGTCCACGCCTTCGAACAGGTCTTTGGTGGCTTTGTCGCCTTTCACGGGCTGGAAATACTCCAGCGCCTCGCCCCGCTGGGCGGCCGAGCCGAAGCCCTGGCTGCGGTGGTTGCTGCGGCTGCGGGCCGCGATTTCGCCGTAGCTCTGGCCCAGCAGGGGGTTGTAGCCGCCGGCGTCGAGCTTAATATAACCGTCCATGTTTTCGCCGGGCTTCACGAAGAAGCTCCCGGTGTTCCAGAGCAGGCGCTTAGGCTTCCAGGGTAATACCCTGTTGTCCTTCAGCTGTTCGGGGAAGCGCTTGGGGTCGCCGGCGGCATCGAAGGCTTCGGCGGCCAAGATGGCGCTGGCGGCGTGGTGGCCGTGGCCGGCGCGGGCATCGGGCGGGAAGCGGGTGATGAGCACATCGGGCCTGCGCTGGCGGATGACCCACACCATGTCGGCCAGCACCTGCTCCTTGTCCCAGATGCGAAAGGTTTCCTCCGGGGTTTTCGAGAAGCCGAAGTCGTTGGCGCGGGTGAAGAACTGCCGGCCGCCGTCGGTGCGCCGCGCCGCCAGCAGCTCCTGCGTGCGAATTACGCCCAGGCCCTCGCGCAGCTCGGGGCCGATGAGGTTCTGGCCGCCGTCGCCGCGGGTGCAGCTCAGGTAGCTGGTTTCGAGCAGGCGCTCGTTGGCCATATAGGCAATGAGGCGGGTGTTTTCGTCGTCGGGGTGGGCGGCGATGTACATCACCGAGCCCAGCACGTTGAGCTTCTTGAGGCCCAGCAGAATTTCCGAGGAAGTGTAGGTTTTGGGCGTTTGGGCCTTCGTTTCAATGAGCAATGAGCAATGAACAATGAGTAATAAAGCCGTTAGCAGCGGGCGTAAGGAGCGAATCATGCGCGGGAAACCGGGATTGAGGGCGTGAAGTTAACGCCTGCCCGGTCCGACCGCCCTAGGCGGTCCGACCGGTTGCTGCAAGAGTGTGCGGACCGGGGGCTGGCTGCTTGCTCGAGCTGCTTCTATATTCGGCAATACTATTCTTCGACCGGTCGGACCGCCTAGGGCGGTCGGACCGGAGCACACTGCCCCATTATGCACTACCAGTCCGATTCTTTGTACCACATATACAATCGGGGCAACAACGGCCAGCAGCTGTTTTATGAGCCGGCGCACTACCATCATTTCCTGCGCTTGTTTCGCCAGCACGTCGGGCCGCACGTTCAGGTTGTGGCCTACTGCCTGATGCCAAACCACTTCCATTTCTTGCTGCACACCACCGCGGCGGGCACCCGAGCCGATGCCTCGCCTAGCAGCGCCACCCAGCCCATGGTGCGCGGTTTAGCCAATTGTCTCAGCGCCTTCGCCCAAGGCCTGAACCAGGAGCTAGGGCGCCAGGGAGCATTGTTTCAACCCAAAACCAAGGGCAAGCTGCTCAATGGGCCATTCAATGCAGCGGGCTACCCGCTGCTGTGTTTCCAGTACATCCACTAAAACCCAGTACGGGCGGGGTTGGCCGACACGCTGGCCGAGTGGCCCTATTCGTCGTACCGCGACTATGCCGGCCTGCGCCGCGGCACCTTGTGCGAACAGGCGTTGGGACGTGAGCTGCTGGCATTGCCGGAAGGGATGGCAGCGTTCGTGGCCGAATCGGCGGCCATGGTTGACCCGGAACTGGTGCGCAAGCGGTGGCTTTAGCGCGGGCACGCTGCCCCGGTCCGACCGCCCTAGGCGGTCGGACCGGTTTAAATCCGGTTTGAATCCGGTTGCTGGAATCGTGCTACCTACAACCGGTCGGACCGCCTAGGGCGGTCGGACCGGGGCATGCCGGCTAATGCGAGCCAAACACGTACCACCGAAACGCGAAAGAGTTCACCCCATAATTAACAGCGGCCACTAGCAAACCGGTGAGCAGCGCCCGCCAGCCGGCCCCGGCCCAGCTCAGGCGCAGGCCTTGCCGGCCTACCAGGACTAGATACAGCAGCGTGACGATGCCTTGCAGCGCGGCCGTGCTGGCGCCCGGCTCCCGGCCAAATACCCACAACACCGTGGGCAGGGCCACCACCAGCCACAGCTGAAACGCGCAATTCACCACTACCAGCAGCAGCACCGACTCCGCGTAGTTGAGCCGCGTAGGGCGGCGGCTGTACACGGCCCAGGCCACCAGCGCGTGCATTGGCAGCATGGCCAGCCACCACACGTTGAAGTACGTGCTTAAGGCGTGGAAGTACTCGCCTACCCGCGCCACCATCGCGGCGGGCACGCGTCGGGCCACCATGCTGGCCTGCACGCTGGCGCCCACAATTTCATAGTACCCCAGCTTTTTGGCCAGCAGCGTGGCCACGCCCACCATGATGAGCAGGAATTGGAAGGGGTTGAAGTGGCGCTTGCGGCGGCCGGCCAGGTAGTCGGCTACCAACCGGCCGGGCCGCAGGAGGACCAGCGGCACAAAGGTCAGGATGCCTTTGTCGGCGTGCGTGAACACGTGCACCACCTCGTGGCCCACGTGGGCCGTGGAGAGGCGGTGCGCTGGCGCTTGCCCGCACTGGGGGCAGTAGCAGCCAGGCGGGGACAGGGCGCGGCCGCAGTTGAGGCACGGGGCAGGGGCGGTAACGTCAAGCATGACAACAAATAAAGGCGCATCACCGGAAAGTGCGGTATAATTGGGTGGGTGGAATACACTT
Organism: Hymenobacter sp.; assembly: GCF_036388155.1. NCBI lineage: Bacteria > Pseudomonadati > Bacteroidota > Cytophagia > Cytophagales > Hymenobacteraceae > Hymenobacter > Hymenobacter sp. The sequence continues at coordinate 12,192 of NZ_DASVSI010000090.1, forward strand.
CGGCCACCAAGCGCCAGCGGGGCCGCATCACCGGTCCGGCAAGAAGAACATTTTTGCTTTGAATCGTTTTACCACCTACTGGCCTGCTTTTGGGCCGGCGCGCCTGCTTGGCGGTTTGGCACTGAGCAGATGGGCCGCCGCGCGGTGCGTAAACTTGCTGCGCCAATGCAGCCGAGCGGCAGGTTGGCGCCAAAACTGTTTCCCGGCCGCGCAACATCTCGCTTGGCCGGCACGTCTCTCCCCGGCTGAACTTCGTTAGTCGCTTTTTCAGTTAATACCTCACAGCTGTCAATTTGCGCCGGCTTTTTTCCTTTTTATGACCCCTACCCTCTCCCGCGTTACCCTGCCCGTGCTGCTGGCAGCCACGCTGCTTTCGTCTTGCGCGCGCCGCCCCCAGGCCAGCACCCCCACGGCTTCCACCGCCGTCAGCACGACGGCTCCTCCCCCGCCTCCGGCCGCTGCCCCGGCCCCCGCGGCCAAGCCGGCCCCGGCGCCCAACGCCGACCAAAGCGCCGCGCAGTGGCACCTGAAAGACCCCCAGCTCGACCAAGTGCCCGGCGTGGGCGCGACCCGGGCCTACGAGGAGTTGCTCAAAAATCAGTCTCCTACCCGCGTGGTGGTGGCCGTGATTGACTCGGGCATCGACACGGCCCACGTCGACCTGAAAGGCAACCTGTGGCGCAACACCAAGGAGATTGCCGGCAACGGCATCGACGACGACAAGAACGGCTACATCGACGACGTAAACGGCTGGAACTTCCTCGGCGGCAAAGACGGCCGCAACGTGAACGCCGAAACCCTGGAGGTGACGCGCATCGTGGCCAACGGCCGCAAGCGTTTCAAAGGGAAGACCGCGGCCACGGTAAAGCCCACCGAAAAAGCGGAGTTCGCCCTCTATCAGAAAGCGGAGAAGGCCTACGCCGCCCAGCTCAAGGAAGAAACCGAGCGCGCCGAGCAAGTAGAAAGCATGACCGCGCCCCTCACCGCCATGGTGGAGAGCCTGAAGCAGTCGTTGGGCGTGACCACGCTGGACACCACCGCCCTGCGCAACGTCAAGAGCGACGACCCCAACATGAAGCGCGCCACCGCCGGCCTGCTCGAAATGATGCGCCAAACCGGTTCTTCCGACACCGACGCCCTGCTAAAGGAGCTGAACAACGCCGTGAAGCAGGAGCGCAGCATGCTCGACAATTCGCTGAACCTGAATTTCAACCCGCGGGCCGACATCATTAAGGACAACCCGAACGACGTGAAGGACCGCAACTACGGCAACAACGACGTGCACGGCCCCGACCCCATGCACGGCACGCACGTGGCCGGCATCATTGCGGCCGTGCGCGACAACCGGATGGGCGTGCAAGGCATTGCCGGCGACCCGGTGCGCATCATGGCCATTCGGGCGGTGCCCGACGGTGACGAGCGCGACAAGGACGTGGCCAACGCCATTCGCTACGCCGTGGACAACGGCGCCCAAATCATCAACATGAGCTTTGGCAAGGCCTTTTCGCCGCAGCGCCCGGCCGTGGAAGAAGCCTTCAAATACGCCGCCAGCAAGAACGTGCTGCTGGTGCACGCCGCCGGCAACGAAAGCAAGAACCTTGACGTGGCCGACAACTTCCCGGCGTCGTTCTACATCAACAAAACCCCAGTGCCCAACCTGCTGACGGTGGGCGCCTCCGGCCCCCGCGACAACTCGCAGCTCACGGCCAACTTCTCGAACTACAGCAAAAAAGCCGTTGACGTGTTCGCGCCCGGCGTGGGCATCATGAGCACCCTGCCCGCCAGCACCTACGGCAAGGAGAGCGGCACCAGCATGGCCTCGCCCGTGACGGCCGGCGTGGCGGCGGTCCTGAAATCGTACTTCCCCAAGCTCACCGCTCAGGACCTCAAGCGCATCATCATGCAGTCGGCGCAGGTGCACCACACCAAAGTGCAAGTACCCGGTGATGACAAGCAGGTGGACTTCAGCACCCTGTCGGTAACCGGCGGCGTGGTGGACCTGTACGAAGCCATCAAGCTGGCACAGAAGGCGTCGCTGTAATCTTTCGGTCATTGCGAGCGCAGCGCGGCAATCCGTCCTGTAAAAGCGACCAATCTAAATAATGTAAAAAGCCCTCCCGGGTATGACCCCGGCACTGCGCAGTGCCGGGGTCATACCCGGGAGG